>NZ_BAWZ01000016.1:0-86630 GCF_000698105.1 Geomicrobium sp. JCM 19037
CCCTTAGTGCCGCTGGTCTTGAGAGCAGTGAAAAATGATCTAGATCACCATGAAAAATGATCTAGATCAACCTATATATGAGAAAAACAGTCCTTTTACCGTGATCTAGACCATTTATGGCGTGATCTAGATCGCCGATCTCCTAGAAATTACCAACACCGAGCATCCAACCAAATTAGACAAAAGCGCAGTACCGAGGTATGTTGCACTTATGCTCTGGACTGTAAAGAAAACACGGTGGGCGTTCCGGGCCTCCGATGTTGCACTTATGCTCTCGAGCAAAAGCTTCCGCCTGTAGTAAATCAAGAACCAACTGTGCATTTTGAGAAGAACGAAAGTGATATGAGTAAACGTGCGTGCTAGTTAGGCGCTGGGCCTCTTGCTCCTCGACGAAAAACCAGCCTATGAATCTATTAGGGGCTGGTTTATTGACCACAACACTGTGTGGTTACCTTGTATGTTTGTTCATTTGCTGAATGGCTGCTTTTTCTAGTCTGGATACTTGCGCTTGAGAGATGCCGATTTCTTCGGCAACTTCCATTTGTGTTTTTCCTTGGAAAAATCGCATGTCCAATATCTTTTTTTCTCGTTCGTTTAATCGAATCATCGCTTCTTGGATGGCGATGTGCTCAACCCACGTGCTATCTTTCTCTTTATCATCGCTAATCTGGTCCATTACGTATATCGGGTCTCCACCGTCGTTATAGATCGGTTCAAATAATGATACAGGGTCTTGAATCGCGTCTAGAGCGTAAACGACGTCTTCTTTTGGAAGGTCTAACTCCTTGGCGATTTCTTGTACGGTCGGTTCGGTCGTACGGTTTTTCTCTGCCATCAACCGATCTCGAACTTGCAAAGCTTTGTAAGCTGTATCTCTTAGAGACCTCGACACTCTGATCGGGTTGTTGTCTCGTAAATAACGACGAATTTCTCCAATAATCATCGGTACGGCATACGTAGAAAAACGCACATTATGACTTAGGTCAAAATTATCTATGGATTTCATAAGTCCAATACATCCGACCTGGAACAAGTCATCAACAAACTCTCCTCGATTGTTAAACCGTTGAATCACACTAAGTACAAGTCTCAAATTCCCATTGACTAACGTTTCTCGTGCTCGTTCATCTCCTGCTTGCAATTCAGTGAACAACACTCGCATTTCGTCATTTTTAAGTACGGGTAACTTTGACGTATCAACTCCGCAGATTTCTACCTTGTTGCGTGTCACATGCGTTCCCTCCCACGGCGTCATAGCAGAGAACTTCAACGTTCATCCTGCTTTCATGTTCAGTATGTCCGTGGGAGGTTTTTTTATGCGTTCGGTTTCCTCCTAAAAGAAAGGTTGGAGCGAACAATCTTACGTAGAACCGCAGTCCAATGAGACTTTCTTGATCACACCATTTTATTAAATTCTTTTCTTAGTCTGCGAATGATTCGTTTTTCCAACCTAGAAATGTATGATTGCGATATGCCTAACATATCTGCCACATCTTTTTGCGTTTTTTCTTTTGTTCCTGCTAGACCAAAACGAAGTTCCATAATTTGTTTCTCTCGGGGGTTTAATGTCGTCAATGCTCTTCTGAGGAGTGATTTATCGACCTTATCTTCGAGGTCACGAGTAATAATATCATCGTCGGTACCCATTACATCCGAGAGTAAGAGTTCGTTTCCGTCCCAGTCAACGTTTAGCGGCTCATCAAACGAAATTTCTGAACGAGTTTTGTTATTTCTGCGTAAATACATGAGAATTTCATTCTCAATACAACGTGAGGCATACGTTGCCAACTTAATCTTCTTTTCTGGGTTGAATGTATTCACGGCTTTGATGAGCCCGATCGTTCCGATGCTAATGAGATCCTCAATATTAATGCCTGTGTTTTCAAATTTACGCGCAATGTATACGACGAGGCGCAAGTTTCGCTCAATTAGACGCCCCCGTACTTCAGGGTCGCCATAAGGCAAACGGTCTAGCAAATCTTTTTCTTCCTCTTTCGAAAGCGGTGGAGGCAAGGCTTCGCTTCCACCGATATAATAAATTTCATCAGGTTTAATGCCGAGGCGGACGAGCAGGCGATACCAACGAATTGTAATCATCTTTTTTGATTTCTTCCACAAAGTAAATCCCCCTTCGGTGAGTGTTGCGTGTTTAACTGGCCTGTTCTGACGGTGTTTCGTCCGGAAGTAAGTCCGGAGGAATAATGCATTGAAATTTGCCTTCAGTCGAAAACGGTTTGTCCTCAAATCCAATAAGGGTGTGAGTGTTCACCTTTCTCTCGTCATCGATCCAAATGACAACTTCAAAGGCGACAACGGCAAAGATAAATCCATGGCTGCTCCCGACAGCACGGTACGGTATGACACGGATTTTATCATCCAAAGGTTGGCACCTTGATTCCCGTCTGTTGCGATCCATTCGATAAACTGAGCAAAGGATGCTTCATCGAGCAATGGACGCACAATCGATGCTTCTGCCAAAACGACGGGCTTCCTTGAGATCGGATCTTTCAATTGATTGCCAGTATCAACGAGTGCACTAGTGTCAATCCAATCGTCCTCTTCTGTCATTCGAATCGATACTCGCACAAGCTTTTTCATCATCTTCTTGTCTTCTTTTACGGCACGTTTGACAATTTCACTTAAAATTAGAACGACGGGGATTGTGGATAGTACGAGCAGTGCGTGCATATGATCTAATAAATGCCATGTAGAAGTGGCTCTCCAGCTTTGAACGAGTGCTGAAGACTGGAAAAACCAGCTCATCGCCACGACCGCACCACCAGATAAAATCGAAATAAAATAAAAGGCGGCAACCGTTTTAAAAAGCCGCCAAAACGTCTGAAAACCGAAGGCAAGCAACACCGCTCCTAAAACAGATAAAAAATTGCGAAATTGGAGATGCCAAATATACGCTATAATCCGTCATCCATAGGAACAAGGGTAAGCCGGTAACTAGCGCTGTGCAGACGATGCGAACAGGCTTTATTTCATATCCAATCCATTTCCCCGTCATATACAAAAGTGAAATGGTTACGATCGTATTCAGTCCATAGATAATATCTATGTATAACGTCAAGACACCTGCACATCCTCCCTTCACGAAGGATTCATTTTCCTTGCTAAACTCTTGATATAAGTATAGTCTGCAGCGGTTTCGAAGTATGTCATTTTGTTAGAGTGACAGAGTCGCTGTTTTTCAACCTTTTCGTTCCATTGTGTCGAAAGACAGAAGTGTTCACTCTAAGCAAGGTTTGACACCCGCTATTTATAAGGATACAGCGAGGGCATGATATGTTGAAAAAAACATTGGGGAAGCAAAAGAAAAACGTCCGATACAACCACGAAAGGTCGTACCGGACGTTTACTTGTTATTTACGGCGGCGATTTCTAAGAAATGCCGGAATATCCAATGAATCTTCTTCAGATTGAGATTGTTGTGGTGGCTCTTCATATGAAGATTGACGGTTTGATTGCGACGGTCGTTCGGACTCATTGCTCTGCACCGTTTGTTGACGTTTAGGAGCTGTCCCTCTTGTCTTTTGCTGCCTGTGCTTCTTTTCGGTTTGGTCATCAAAACCGGTCGCAATGACCGTGACGACAATCTCTTCTTTCAGATTCTCATTAATGACGGAACCAAAAATCATGTTCACTTCAGGATCAGAGGCGTCTGAAACGATCTCAGCCGCTTCATGAACTTCAAATAGACTCAGGTTACTTCCACCTGTAATGTTCATTAATACCCCTTGTGCCCCGTCTACTGACGTTTCTAAAAGGGGGCTTGAAACCGCTTTTTTCGCTGCCTCAGCAGCACGGTTTTCACCCGTTGCAATGCCAATCCCCATCAGAGCCGAACCTTTCTCGCTCATGACCGTTTTCACATCGGCAAAGTCTAAGTTAATGAGACCCGGTGTAGCAATTAAATCTGATATGCCTTGTACACCTTGACGGAGTACGTTGTCCGCTTCACGGAACGCCTCTAACATCGGTGTATTCTTATCGACAATCTCAAGCAAACGATCGTTTGGTATGACAATTAGTGTGTCAACCTTTTCTTTTAGTGCTTCAATACCATCGCTCGCATGGGTTGAACGCTTCTTCCCTTCAAAAGAGAAAGGTCGTGTAACAACACCTACAGTAAGAGCGCCGATTTCTTTAGCAATTTCAGCAATAACAGGGGCGGCACCTGTTCCAGTTCCTCCACCCATTCCGGCAGTAATAAACACCATGTCAGCGCCGGTTAACGATTCTTCAATCTGTTCCTTGCTCTCTTCTGCAGCTTTTTTTCCGATATCTGGATTCGCACCTGCACCAAGACCTCTAGTAAGCTTTCCACCTAATTGCAACTTCGTTTCAGCTTGTGAAAGTTGGAGTGCTTGTGCATCCGTATTTACTGCAATAAACTCTACACCTTGGAGGCCATTTTCAATCATACGGTTTACCGCGTTTGAACCTCCACCTCCGACCCCAATGACTTTAATTTGGGCGAGTTGGTCCATGTCCATTTCAAACTCTAGCATTTCAGGTCCCCCTCATTCAGTCAAATGTGCCTGCTTTATTCAAAAAACACTTTAAAGAAATTACGTACGCGTTTTTTTTACACCAGGACTGTTCTCATTTTGTTCGTTTACGTGTTTCTCAGCTTGTCTTTTTTTGCGAGCAGGTTCTGCCGGCAACTCTTCAGTGTCGGCTGTTGCTGCAACCATCTCTTTACTAAGCATTTTAACATGCTTATGGGCAAATTCAATGAGTCCTACAGCATTTGTATACCGTGGTTCTCTCACCCCGATATAATCTGGGATGGCCATGCGAAGGTTTCTTCCCATCACATCTCTGGCAAGTTCCAACGTTCCAGGAATCATGACGCCGCCACCAGTGAGTACAACACCTGCAGGAATATCACCGTACTTGCTCAACGTGTCTTCGACGAGTGAAAAAATCTCTTCCATTCTCGGTTCAATGATATGAGCAAGATCTTGTTGTGAATACTCTTCACCATCGTGATTGCCCATCGGAACGATCTTCGTCGTCACATCGTTGGATGCATCATCGATAAACGCATGTCCGTGTTCAATCTTCACTTGTTCAGCTTGTCCCATTGTCGTTCGAAGCCCTGCAGATAAGTCACTCGTTACATGCATTCCACCAATCGGTAATACATGCGTGGCGACAAGCCCACCATGTTGGAAAAAGGAGACGGTTGTCTGTCCGCCACCTACATCAACCAAACCAACGCCGAGCGATCGCTCATCATCAGAAACAGCGATTTCTCCAGCCGCAAGAGGCTGCAAGAAGATGTCGATAATTTCCAAGTTTGCTTTTTCTACGCAACGCAGTAGGTTATGTAAAACGGTTTTCGAGCCAGTTACCATTAGCCCTTCCATTTCAAGACGAACACCAATCATACCTGTCGGGTCCGTAATGCCATCGTAACCGTCTACAATATACTGCAAAGGCACAACATCAACAATTTCACGATCATGAGGAATGCTAACGACACTTGCAGCGTCTTTCACACGATCAATGTCTTCGTCCGTGATCTCTTTATTCGTACTGGATACTGCAACGATTCCGTGACTCTGATGGAGATCAATATGGTTTCCGTTAATGCCTACAACCACTTGCTTAATTGACATACCCACCATTCTCTCGGCCTTCTCAACCGCTTGCCGGATGGCTTTGACAGTAGCATCTATGTCAACAACTGCACCTTTTTTTATCCCTGTTGAAGTCGCATTTCCTACTCCAATGATGTTCAGCATCCCTGCTGACATCTCTCCGATCATGACACGTACCTCGGCTGTACCAACATCGAGACTGACATATAATTCATTACTGTCCATGCGTGGTACCTCCTACTGATAAAAACTCTACCTAGTTTCTGTTATTCATTGTTTACAAGATTAAGCTTCGTTCGCATTGGAAAACGACTTACTTAAGTTTAGTTCGATTTCAATACAGCAAATCCCTTTTTCATTTGGAAAAAGAATTACTATGTACAAGTCTACACTATGTTCACCGACTAGGGAAGCGAAAAACGCTCTACATTGCGACTAGAACAAAAGCCACAACTTCTCTCTCCCCTATCTCGTTTCACTCACGATTTTCAGTTGTAACCCACCAAAAGTGCCACCTTATGCTTCGTCTGATGATTCTTCTTCAGGTTGCTCGACTCCGCCTTCTCCAGTATCGATGTGCTCTTCCATCTCTTCATCTTCTTCTTCCCATTGAAATGCTTCAAAGTAAGGCTCATTTTCATGTGTAAAACGCCATCTTCTGGGGCTGAAATTTGCCTTGCAATCGTTGGTACGGCGTCATATGATCCGCAAATTGGTTCACAGTCGTCTCAACTTCAATGCCATCATTCATATATAGCCTGAGATGCGTTGGATCGTCTTCAAGCGGATGAATTTCAGAGATGTGATTCACAATGCCGTCCCCGAGCTGATCGAGCTCTTCAAAAAACAGTTCTAACAAACGGTCTTCTGTCCAATTGTAAATGACCGGTGCATCACTTGGATGCGTTGATAAACTTTGCTCTTCCATCAAGTTTCCATTGCCATAAACCGGAATAAATTGCCCTTCCTGCTCAATATACGCGGTTCGCTCTCGCTCGTTAACAACGATGCGAACGGTTGTGGGCAATGAGCGTCTCACTTCTACTGAATCAACGTATGGAATTTGTGTGATGGATTGCTCTGCTGCGTCAAAATCCGCAGACCAAATGCTTGTCCCTGTTTCTAGACCACTGGCAGAAGGATTTCTTGCTCCTCCCCTATTTCTTGGCCTTCGACTTGAATGGTTTGAATATGGCTTAACGGTGACTGAAAATAGACAACTGCTGCAATGAGTATGAAAAAGATACTCACATACAAAATCAGTCGTCGGTTGGCTCGCTTTTTCCGCTGTTCTTTCAGCGCCGGAATGCGATCTTGTACGGATATGACTTTTTGGTCGTCAGACATATACCTCAATCCTTTTACGAACGGAGCACGTTTCTACTAGGTCGAAGAACCGGCGTTCATTAATTCTTGCACGAGTGCGTACATTCGTTCACCAGCATCTGGTACGGCTGCCTTTTTGGCATTATCGCTCATTTGTGACTGGTTTTGGTCTTGGAACAAATAGGCCAAATCTGCCTCCATTTGCTCAGCGGTCCATTCTGATTCTTTTCGGACAATCGCTGCCCCCACGCGCTCTAACGATCTAGCATTATGCTCTTGATGATTGTTCGTCACGTACGGGCTTGGGATAAGTATTGAAGGAATCCCCATCGCCGTAATTTCTGCAAGCGTTGTTGCCCCCGCTCGGCTTATGATCGCATCCACACGCTTTAGTACACTCGGCATGTTGTGCAAAAACGGGCGAATGACTACATGTTGAGCATTCTTCGTTTCATTTAATGTTTCCTTTACTTTATCATAGTGTACGTCTCCAGTAACGTACAAGAATTGGCAAGTTTTGTCGGTCATTTTTGGTAACGCATCTAAAAACGCCTCGTGAATCGGTCTTGCCCCCCGACTTCCACCGACGACGAGCACAATAGGCAGCCTACGATCCATGCCAAATTCATGATGAATGTCTAGTTCTGGTGCTTCCAATGCTTCGGTTGCTCTTGGATTCCCTGTAAAAACAACTTTCTCTTCTTTAAAGTATTGTTTCGCTTCGTGAAAAGAAATCGCCACTCGATCGGCGTAGCGACTAAGAAACTTGTTTGTCAAGCCAGGAATGCTATTTTGTTCATGGATGATTGTCGGCACCCCTGCTTTTGAAGCAGCATACATGACCGGTCCCGCAACATACCCGCCTGTGCCAATCGCCACATCGGGTTGAAACTGTTTAATGATTGATTTTGCTTTTTTCGTTCCACGCAAAAACCGTTGCACCGTCTTCACGTTTTCAAACGAAAGCTTCCGTTTGAATCCGGAGATTTCAATCGTTTGGAAAGGGATGTTTTGTTTTGGCACAATGGTACTTTCCAACCCGTTTTCTGTTCCAACGTATAAGAACTCGGCGTCGGGGTTTTGTTTTTGTATTGTATGAACGAGTGCGAGCGCCGGATAAATGTGACCTCCGGTGCCGCTCCTGTGAGTAGAACTTTCATGTTTTTCACCTTTTCATGTGTAAATATCAATGCGCACAACTATACGCTGCGAACATTACTGCTAATGTTAACTAAAATGCCTAGGGCTACAAGCATGAGTGTTAACGAAGACCCACCATAGCTTAAAAGTGGCAACGTAATTCCAGTTACTGGTATAAGGCCGATCACTACCCCGACATTAATTGCGACTTGTATGAACAGCATACCAACGATTCCAACTGCAAGATATGTGCCAAACGAATCAGGTGCTAATAGCGCAGTACGAACCCCCCGCCAAAGAATAATCGCAAACAACGAAATGACAGCGACACCTGCGATAAATCCTCCTTCTTCGGCGATCACCGCAAAAATAAAATCGGTTTGCGGTTCAGGCAAGTAAAAGTACTTTTGCCTACTTTCACCAAACCCCATTCCGAAAAGTCCGCCAGGACCTATGGCATAAAGTGATTGAATAATTTGAAACCCTGTGCCGAGTGGATCACTCCACGGATCCATAAACGACGTAATCCGATCAATCCGATACGGTGCTGATGCGATTAGCCCGACAAAACCTGCAATGCCAATCCCACCCATTACAGCAAAGTGTCTGACTCTTGCCCCAGCTACAAATAAGATGACAAACGATGTGGCCACCATTACCGCACCTGTTCCTAAATCGGGTTGTAGCATGATCATCCCAAAAGCTGTAAAGATGATCGCTAAAAGTGGAAGTAAGCCGGTCTTAAACGATTGGATCTTTTGTGGGTTGGCTGCCAACCAGTGTGCTAAAAACGCAATCATAGCAAGTTTCATAAACTCTGACGGCTGAATTGAAAATGCCCCTACACCGATCCAGCTTTGCGCACCGCCTCGCACAAGGCCTACGCCTGGAATGAGGACGAGAATGAGCAAACCAAAACAGATAAAAAGACCGAGCAACGTAAACCTGCGCCAGTTCCAATAATCAACGTGCATCATAATTGTCATACCGATCACGCCGACAAAAGCAAATAACATCTGTCGCTTTGCGAAATAGTACGGATCGGAGAAACGATACTCTCCCCATGCCGCACTCGCACTATACACCATAATGACCCCAATAATTAATAGAGCACCAATGGCAAACAACAGTAGACCGTCTGCCGTTTTTTTCTTTTCACTCATAATTTCACCCCGTCACATCGCAACGTCATGCTTTGTCCAAAAAAGACACGCACACACTACAGCTTATGACGGGGTGAGGAAGAACATGTCCTAGCTTTATTCGATTGCGCCAATTGCTCGAATAAATGCCTCTCCTCGTTCTTCAAATGTTCGATATTGATCCCAACTCGCACATGCTGGAGACAAAAGGATCACATCCCCAATATTAGAAGCACGAAAAGCAGTGGCAACGGCTTCGTCTAACGTGTTTGTCACTTCTGTCGTTTGAACACCTGCTGCATCGGCCGTTGATTTTAACTTATGTTTCGTTTCCCCATAAGAGATTAACGCTTTTACATTTTCCATACTGCTCATGAGGCCATCGAATTCATTGCCACGATCTAAACCACCAGCGATGAGAACAACCGGCTCTTTGAATGCTTGTAGTGCTTTTTCTGTGGCAAGAACATTCGTCGCTTTGCTATCATTGAACACTTTACGACCTTGAAGCGTCTTCACGTACTGCAGACGGTGCTCTACACCTGTAAATACGTTCAACACATGAGCAATGGCACGATCGCTCACTCCAGATAGTTTAGCCGCTGCAACAGCTGCCAATATGTTCTCCAAATTGTGTATCCCTGGAAGCGCAGCATCTGCTCGCTTCATAATTACCGTATCTTGCCAATAGATGTTGTCGTTCATGTAATAGGCTCCGGAATTTAAGGGTCGCTCCACAGAGAAGGGCACTTTCGTCGCTCTCGATTTCTCAGCTGCCCGTACGACAATTGGATCGTCAGCATTGTAAACAAAAAAGTCTTCTTCTGTCTGTTCTGTCGTGATTCTCGTTTTCGAATTCACATAGTCTTCTTTCGTGCCATGATAATCAAGGTGGGCATCAAAAATGTTCAACATCAAAGCAATTTTCGGCTTAAAATGCAACGTTCCTTTGAGTTGAAAGCTCGATACTTCAGTCACCATAAATCCATCTTTATCAATAGTTCTAGCCACTTCGCTCGCTGGGCGGCCGATGTTTCCGGCTACTTCAGCTTGTTTTCCATCTTCGCTAATCATCCGAGTGATTAGTTCCGTCGTCGTCGTTTTTCCGTTAGAACCGGTTATCGCAATCATCGTTCCTTCGACCACTTGTGCAGCTAATTCAATTTCCGTAATGACGGGAATTTCAGCTTCAATCGCTCGTTTAACGAGGGGATTATCGTAGCGAATGCCTGGGTTTTTCACGACGAATAGAGGGCGTGGCTCTAATAACGATAAGGGATGCCCGCCGGTCACAAAAGAAATGCCGAGTGATTCTAGTTCTTCTGCGTTTTGTAACTCTTGTTTTTCTTTGTATTCGTTGACAGTCACACTCGCTCCTAAGTCATAAAGCAGACGAGCCGCAGCTTCTCCACTTCTGGCTAGCCCGAGAACAACCACCTTTTTGCCATCTACAGAGAAATCATTCATAAACTTAACACCCCAATGTAAACACCCGCTGCAGCAAAGATCATACCCGCTACCCAAAACACGATAACAACTTTCCACTCTGACCATCCAACGAGCTCAAAGTGATGGTGAAGAGCTCATTTTAAACACTCGCTTACCTGTTAATTTAAACGAGATCACTTGGATAATAACTGATAAAGTCTCAATGACAAACACCGCTCCGATAATAATGAGCAAGATTTCCATTTCAAGCAAGATGGCAACCGCTGCAATGGCACCACCTAACGCGAGAGAGCCGGTATCACCCATAAACACTTTTGCCGGATGGGCATTGAAGACGAGAAAACCAAGCACCGCACCGACGACAGCCGCCGAGAACACAGCAATTTCAAGTTCACCAGCACCGAAAGCAAGAACAGTAAATGCACCAAAGGCAATCGCTGATGTCCCGGCTAACAAACCATCAAGTCCGTCTGTTAGATTCACCGCATTGGACGCACCAACGAGCATGACTGCGATGAGAACTAAGTATAAGATGCCGATGTCAATAGACATGTTTGTTGCTGGAATATCCACAGATGTAGAAAATCCATAGTTTCTAAGCACAAAGTAAAAAATGAAGGACACGACCAATTGTGCGAGTAACTTCTGCTTAGAATTCAGGCCAAGGTTTCGCTTCATGACCACTTTGATAAAATCATCTAAAAACCCAACAATACCAAAAGCGAGCGTAACGAGTAGCAATAGCCACACTTGATAGTTGAGCTCTAATTCTGGAATAAGTAAAATGACGCTACCGCGGAGATCATCAAACTGAGTAAAACGACAATCCCACCCATTGTTGGTGTTCCGCTTTTCTTTTGGTGACTTTTAGGTCCTTCATCACGAATGCTCTGCCCGAACTTCATCCGATGCAAAATCGGGATAAACAAAGGGGAAAGAGCGACACATAAAACAAATGATACTGCGATGGCTATGAGAATCGATGGTTCAAACATATCCGGTCTCTCCTTTCTCCTCGTTTATCCTCGCTCGGCAAGGCGTTCTTGAATGGCTTGTGAAGCTTCTACGCGATCATCAAAATCATGGAACACACCAGCGACTTCTTGGTACGTTTCATGCCCTTTTCCGGCAATAACGACAACGTCGCCTGCTTCTGCTTTATGAATCGCTGTTCGAATCGCCTGCTTACGGTCAGTAATTACGGTATACGGTTGACCTTCTGCACCCGCGCGCATATCACGTAAAATCGCTTCAGGATCTTCAGAGCGTGGGTTATCGCTAGTGAAAATCGCCTCATCGCCGTAGTGCACAGCAATTCTCGCCATTTCTGGTCGCTTCGTGCGATCCCGATCTCCACCACATCCAACGACGACGTATACGTTTTTGTTAGCAAGGTCTTTCACCGTTTTTAATATATTATCCAAACTGTCTGCGGTATGAGCATAATCAACAATCACCGCAAAATCCTGGCCAGCATCAACGGTTTCAAAGCGACCTGGAATTGGCTTAGAGCTTTCTAGGCTATCTTTTATATCTTCTACTGCAATTCCCGATACGTATGCACTAGCCGCTGCAGCGAGAGCATTATACACATTAAATCGGCCGACCATCTTTAAATTCAAATCAACGGATTGATCTCCGATAATCATGCGAAAGTATGTGCCTCCTGGACCGGCATGCAAATCGGTGCCTCTTACATCGGCCCCCTCACTCAGTCCGTACGTAATGATTGGAGCTGAGGTAATGCTCGTCATATAGTCACTGTGCTCATCGTCAATATTAATAACCGCTGCTTTTCGCTCATCCGTGTATGCATTGCCTAACTGAGAGAACAACAAGCCTTTCGATTGTTTATAGTTCTCCATCGTCTCGTGGTAATCCAAATGATCAGCGGTAAGGTTCGTGTAGACGGCAATGTTAAAATCGGTGCCTCGGACCCGCCCTAGCGCCAATGCTTGAGATGATACTTCCATCGCGACGTGTTGAACATCGGCATCTCTCATCTGAGTAAACTTTTGTTGCAAAAGAAGGGACTCAGGTGTTGTGTTTTTAGATTCTTCGATGACATCGTTAAACTTTGTGTACAACGTGCCAATGAGACCTATGTTCTTACCTGCATGTTGAAAGATGTTTTCGATAAGGTGTGTCGTCGTCGTTTTTCCATTTGTACCTGTCACACCGATGACGTTCATATCTTTTGTTGGGTTTTTGTAAAATTTCGCTGCGAGTTGGGCAAGCGCACGATACGTATCTTTCACTTGAATCACCGGTAGCTTCGTTTCTACAGGCTCTTCTGCTAAGATTGCCGCTGCCCCGCGTTGTTCAGCTTGTTGAACAAAGTCATGGCCATCAACGGTAAAGCCGCGAAGTGCCGCAAAGAGCACCCCAGGTTGCACCTTTCGAGAGTCCATTTCAATGGCGCTTATTTCTGGATTTACATTATTGTGTTGTTTGTAAACAAGCACGTCTTCAACGAGTTCATTTAACTTCATTACTTATCACTCACTTTCATTCTCACAAGCAATAATTATATCATTAATAGATAAGAATTTGTAACAGTTTCTTACAGATGCAAACAGGAATCCATAGATAGACGATTAGCCAAGAAGTTCACCCTTCTTGCTAATCGTATTATTCATCACTTTCGTCTTCTTCGCCCATAAATATACGTAGGGTGGACCCTTCTTGCACGCGAACACCTGGTTCTGGCGCTTGACTGACGATCGTTTCCCCAACACCCGTTATGTCAAGTTGCAATGGGTAATGAGCATCATGAATGTCTCGTAATGTTAGACCGGTCACATCCGGGACTTCAAGGTACGGAACATCTGACCAGGTGAGTTCTTTTTCAATTTGGTCTGTTCTTCTCGGTACGCCTAGCGCACTCAAGCTATCTCCAATAATCTTACCTGCAATGGGCGCAGAGACGACGCCGCCAAACTGCACCGTATTTTTCGGATTATCTACAGCAACATATACGACGATTTGCGGGTCATCTGCAGGGGCAAACCCAATGAACGATACAATATGATTATTCTCCAAATAACGTCCACCTTGAGCCTTCTGAGCTGTACCTGTCTTTCCGCCGACACGATACCCATCCACAAACGCTTTGCCGCCGGTTCCTTTGGCTACTACATGCTCTAAGGCGCGTCGCACTTCTTGCGATGTTTCACTCGAGATGACGTTTCGTTTTGCGATCGGCAACTGACTATCGATGACAAGACCTGTATCTGGGTCTACCCAGTCTTTGGCAATATACGGCTGGTATAAAGTGCCTCCGTTAACCGCAGCGCTTACAGCAGCGACTTGCTGAATCGGCGTTACGGACACCCCTTGACCAAATGCGGTAGTCGCCCGCTCAAGTGGCCCTACATTTTCTTCGTCAAACAGAATGCCACTGCCTTCTCCGTCCATATCAATTCCGGTTTGCTCCCCGAATCCAAACGAGTGGATATAATCAAATAAACGCTCAGTCCCTAAACGCTCCCCCAAAACGACGAAACCAGGGTTACACGAATTTTGCACAACTTCAAGGAATGTTTGGCTCCCATGTCCGCCTTTTTTCCAGCACCGAAGCCGGTGACCGGACACCTCAATGGAGCCTGAATCATGATAATGATCTTCATCCAAGTCAACTTCATTCTCTTGTAATGCGGCAGCGAGTGTAATAATTTTAAACGTTGATCCTGGTTCATATTGTGCCCAAATCGGACGATTTTGGTTGTATATCTCCGGTGAAACAGCTTGATAGTCATCTGGGTTAAAATGAGGGCGACTCGACATCCCTAGAATTTCCCCAGTACTTGGATCCATGGCGATTGCCATCGCCCCATCAGGGTCATACGTGGCTTCTGCATCATCTAGTTCTCGTTCAATAATCGTTTGAACCCGGTTATCAATCGTTAGCTTTACGTCCATTCCGTTTTGCGGAGGTTGATATTGATCTGCCATATCAGGCAACCTCCGACCTTGTGCATCGGAAAAGAACGATACGTGCCCACTTTCACCCCGAAGTTGTTCATCGTAAAAGCTCTCCAGCCCAACAAGGCCTTGATTGTCAATACCAGCAAACCCTAACACATGGCTAAATGCTCACCATTAGGATAATGCCGCTTATTGTCTTCGACGATATAAACGCCAGAATGTCGCATTTTACGAATATCAGATGCGACATCTTGTTCAATCTTTCTGCCATCAGGGTTAATCCGCACAATCGAACTGTTCTCTGTCACTTGGCTATAAATTCTTTGTTCGTCCCCATCCAAAATGTCTGCAAGCATTGCTGCAGTCTCATTTGGGTTGTCAATTTGTCTTGGCACGACAAGGACAGAAGGCGCACTTACATTCGTCGCGAGCACTTCTCCGTTTCTGTCTAAAATCTCTCCACGCTCTGCTTCAAAAGGGAGATCTCGACTCCAAGAGTCCTCAGCTGCCCCCGTCAGCCAGCCGCCAAGGCCAAACTGCACATATCCTAGCCTTGCAATAAGAATGACGGTTAACACCAGACCAATCAACAAGACGAATAATAAACGTTTCCGTACAAGCGTTTTCGTAATTTTAGACATTGAAAGGCCACCTTTTACACTAGATGTGTAGCCGCAATAAGCGTTTGGCTTAATGAGCGTCTGTTATAAAAGCTTGTTCCTTTTCAACTCTATGCTTGTACGGAATCACATTAGAACAGTTGAACGAAAAAACGACGATTACTCATCTTCAACTTCTTCATCATTTGTTTCTAGACTTTCTTCTTCCGTGCCTTCTTCACTGTCTTCCTCATCTTCATCACTGTTTCGTTCTGAATCAAAGTTCACTTCAATCGTCTCATTGCCTGAAATTGGCTCTCCTGGTGCAATCTCTTGATTTATCACATAGCCATTGCCGCTTTGTTCAACGGTAACACCAGCAGCTTGAGAAAACTTCATCACATCACGCACAGACCAACCTGAAAGGTCTGGCATCTCCATCTCTCCGCCTAAGTACAGGAACACCTTTTCCCCGGCGAGCACTTTGGCGTGCGGGGCTGGCAATTGGGCTTCAACCCGGTTCCCTTGACCGAGTAAGACCGGTTCGAGATTCTCTTGTTGTAATGCATCAACCGCATCTGATCGTCTTTCTCCACTTACATTCATCAACTCTGCACCTTCAGGTTGATAAGCTTGGTTGTCGGACTCTTCAGGGGTCACATTCAAATACTGGATACTTTGTTTTAGAACAGAGTTGAAGATTTCTGCAACCGCTTGGTTTCCACTTTGACCATTTTGCATGTCCGGTCGATCAACAGCAACGTACACAATAACTTCAGGGTCATCAAATGGCGCCATACCTAGAAATGAAAACACATTTTGGTTGTGCCCTTGCAAATAGCCGCCTTCACTCGGAATTTGAGCAGTCCCTGTTTTGCCTGCCACTTCAATGCCATCAACTTGAAACGGTTTACCTGTTCCAACATCGCTATACACAACATCATGAAGCTGTTCCATCACTTCATTAGCGGTTTCTTTAGAGATTGGCTCACCAATGACTTCTCGTTCGTGTTCATACGTCACGTCCCCGGTATTTGGATTCACAATCGAATCAATTAAATATGGCTTGACCATCTGCCCATCGTTCGCAATGGCGGTCGCTGCTTGGATTTGTTGAATTGGCGTCACAGCAGAAGCTTGTCCAAACCCAGAATAGATGGCACCCAAATCATTTTCTGACATGAGCCTGGTGCTTCCATCGGTAATTCAATGCCGGTCGGGGACCCAAATCCAAAAGCGTTCATATATTCATAGAAACGTTCAGCACCAAGCTGATCATTAACGATGCTTGCAAAGGCGGTGTTCGCTGAACGAGGCATCGCTTCTCGGTATGGAATACTTCCCCACCCACGGCCTTGGTTGTGGTCACGAATGAGAGGGGTATCTGCGTAGCCGGTGTTGTACGTACCGGATTCGAAATAGTCATCCGGCTCATACACCCCTTCTTCTATGGCTGCTGCATCGTAAATATTTTCATCGTTGAACCTGGTTCAAAATGGTCACTCACCGCGAAATTCATATGGTTTGAAATCGATTCATAGTGGTTCGGGTTAAACGATGGGCGATTGCTCATCGCTAATATCTCTCCTGATTTAGGGTTAGCGACTACTGCAATCATTCGTTCAGGGCTATACTGTTCATCGGCATTCGTTAACGCTTGCTCGACGGCCAATTGAATATTGGAATGAAGCGTTAGGTGAATATCATCACCGTTGTACGCTTCTTCGATGTCTCGAATTTCTCCAGGAAGTGGCACGCCGTTCCTCGCACGCATATAACTGTATGACCCACCTGTCCCTTCAAGATGGTCATTCAAATAAGATTCCAAACCCATTGCCGGAGAATTTTCATTGCGGTTAAAATACCCGACGACATGAGAAGCAAAATCTTGCTTTGGATAATACCTTCTCGGCTCCGTACGAAATTCAATCCCTGAGAGTTCAAGATCATCAATTGCCTGTCGCTGCTCAAATGTTAAATAACTCGCACCTGGACCTAATTCAATTTGGAATTGGTCTTCTTCCATGCCATTTTCAATTCTTTGTAGCAACTCACCTTCCTCCATATTAATGTGAGGCGCTAACTCCCGTGCGGTTTCAACAGGTCTTCAACCCCCGCATACCCAAAGTCATTTCGCAGAATGAGTTGGATTGTATACGAAGACACCTCTTCTGCAATCGCACTTTCATTACTGGCGTAAATGGTCCCACGTTCTCCGTGTAAAGGTTGCTCACTCGTCCATTGTCTTTCTGCATACTGCAAATAATCATGTTCTTCTGTTCCTTGTGCGATTTGAACATACAAAAAGCGTCCGCCAATCACTGCTAACAGAAGTGCAGCGAAGGCGAACACAATTAACGCACGATATACGATGGTTGTGCGTTTCACAACTTCACCACCTTATTTAGGGATGTCTATTCACCGGTCACCACTTGCACGTTGCCTTCATTCAGCTGCATGCCATTTTCTTGAGCGAGATGAAGGATTCTTTCAGGATCACTAAGTTCAGCAACTTGCAAATCAAGCCCTGCATTCACTTCTTGCTGGTTACTTATGCTCGTATTGACATCCGAGAGGCTTGAGTTTTGACTATAAATTGTAGCGTAATTCGAGATCATCATGAGGGCGGTAACGAGAATGATGCCAACGATGATCATCATTAAACATTTTTCACCGAGCGTAATTCTTTTCTTCAGCCGCTTTTGCACCGTCTCCACTTGGGGATTTTGTTGCGATTGCTGCGTTTGTTCGTGTTTAAATGCGAATTGACTCATTGCTGCCTCCCTCGTAGATCTCTACTTTTCTCTACTTTATCTTTTCTGCCGCCCGTAGTTTCGCTGACCTTGCTCTTCGATTCTCTTCTAGCTCTTGCTCACTTGCGACGATTGGTTTTTTGCTCACCCATCGCATGGATGGTTCTAGTTCCGGAGGTATGACCGGTAGCCCTGGGGGAAGTTTCGGCAACTTGCAGTACTCGTCCAAAATGGTTTTCGTCATGCGATCTTCTAATGAGTGAAAGGATATAACAGCAATTCTGCCGTTCACTCGAAGCATCGGAATAAATGCGGAGAGCGCTTCCTCAACCGCACCCATTTCATCATTCACTGCAATTCTTAGTGCCTGAAAGCTGCGCTTGGCAGGATGTCCCCCTGTCCTTCTTTTGGCAGCCGGAATTCCTTCTTTAATAATTTCTACTAGCTCACTCGTCGTTTCTATTGGTTTTGACTGTCGGTAACGTTCAATAAGACGAGCAATTTGCCTTGAAAACTTCTCATCTCCGTATCGATAAAGAATGCGAGCGAGGTCCTCAAAAGGCCACGTATTCACAATCTCCCTTGCTGTGAGCGATTGTCTTTGGTCCATTCTCATATCCAGCGGATCATCACCTTGGTAGCTAAACCCTCGTGATTTATCATCAAATTGGGGAGAAGATACTCCCAAATCAAACAACACACCGTCTACGCCCGTAATGCCTTGTTCATTTAAAAAACGAGCCGCTTCCCGAAAATTCACATGGAAGAGCGTCAATCGTTGTTCATTTGCGAACGTTTCTTTTGCTGAGCGGATGGCTTCATCGTCTGCATCAAAAGCAATGAGGCGCCCTTCTTTGCCTAACTGCTGAAGAATTAATTGAGAATGGCCACCTCTACCAAACGTACAGTCCACATAAACGCCATCTGGCTTAATGTCTAGTGCTTCAACTGATTCATGAAGAAGCACGGTGTCATGAGTATAAATGCCTGTAAGCTCCTTTCTCCTTAGAAATCAAGGTCTTCCATTGATTCTGCAATATCACTAAACGATGATTCCGACTCTGCAAAGTAGGATTCCCAAGTTGATTGATTCCAAATCTCAACACGCCTGGAAACTCCGATAATCGCACATTCTTTGTCTAAGTTTGCGTATGTTCGTAATGGGCTCGGGATATTCACCCTGCCTTGTTTATCAAAAGAGGCTTCTGCTGCTCCTGAGAAGAAGAAGCGTGTAAACGCCCGTGCATCCTTTTTTGTAAATGGTAACGTTTTAAGTTTCTGTTCAAGCAGATCCCACTCTGTTCTTGGGTATACAAAAACACACTGATCCATACCTCTTGTGACAACAAATTGGTCCCCCAACTGTTCTCTGAACTTCGACGGAATGATCAGCCTGCCTTTATCATCGATGGCGTGAGTGTATTCGCCCATAAACATGGAGCGCCATCTCCTTCCACTTGATACTGATAATTTACCACAATCCCCCACTTTACACCACGTTATTTTTTGCATTTTTTTGCGCATGATTTCTTGAGAAAGACAGAAAGCGCGAATTAACGCGGTTTTTGACATAAAATAACAGCGAACATTTTTTATAAACATCCGCTGCATTCATCGGCTTTTTTCCTCCTTTCACTGTACATCTTTCATTTGTTCACTACAGATCGAGAGGACATCACTACAATCCCACTCCTGAAATTACGAGCGAAGCGAATGGTGTCGAAACGCCTGCATTTCCTCATCTAATAACGCACATTGTCGACGACACCCCGCTATTCTCCAGTGATTTTGGCAAGGGGTGTCACTTGCAAGTACGGGCATCGACTTTTTATAAAACAATCGGACAACTTAGATGCGCTCTTATCTTACTAGACGACAGAAAAAGTCCCCCACTTTCTACGGGGGAGAAAGTGGGGGACTTTTTTAGATGTAGAGAATATGATGTTCAAAATCGGCGACATTCGCTTCACTCATGAGCTGACGAAAGCGGGAGACGCCTCCTTCATTCAAGACTTGCAAAATATTGAGCATCCGTTCTTGAGGCTTCTGTTCTGGAGACAATCGATGTTCGGCAAACTTTAACCGCTCAATCTCCGGCTGAACCCGCGCATATTGTACAAGGTCAACGCGCGCTTGCATCTCTTCGAGTACGTGGAGCACGTCATCATATTTCTTATTTGCAAAGCGTTCTTCTGAAGCTGACAATCCAAGAAGCGCTTCTCGCAAAGGCTGTAACGCTTGGCGGGCATCAGGTTTGCTCGCTTCTAAAAGCGCTCCAGTATCCAACTGCTCACTGTCACGTTTCAACTTCCATTGGCGTTCCTTCGTTCCCTCTTCGGTTACTTGAATCACAGGTAATCCAGCGCTTTGAAGCGCCTTCGCCGACTTTCGATCCACAAACGTTTGTTGCACACGAGGAATAACCGGTGGCACTTGACGACGGAACTGATGAAAGAGAGGTTGAACCATCGACCAATACTTTAATTCCCCAGGGCCAGAGACGAATCCGAGTACAGGCAACATCCGTTCCTGAGCGAAGGGGCGCGTGTAGACGTTACTGCTAAAACGGTCTGGTTCTTTCGCTCCCCACTCTGACCAATCACCTTTAGACATTTTAAAGCGACCACTCTCCAATGATAAGTCCCCATCATCGTGGGCAACGATCTTCTCTCGATACCCATCATCTTTATAGAAAAGATGGGTGTGATCATTGGAAAGAAGGATAAACGGTTCCTCACCTAACTGCTCGACACGATTGCACGCCGTTGCGAAATGCCCTCTCACTTCGTCATTGTACAAGAGTAACTCCTGCCATAGATCAGCCATCATGCTTCGAAACACCGGTTCTTCTGCGTCCATGACAACAAGACCGTCATCTTTAAACAACCAAAGTAATAGCTCGGCAAAAAAACGTGAAGGACTATTTGAACGCTTAGCAAATCGAGAAACAACGTGGTGAAGCTCTTTCGTATGTTCAGTCTCACCTAAATGGTAAAACAGCTCGTCGATCATCTTCCTCATTGCCTGTTCGTCTAGCTTTTGATTCGTAACGGCAACACGTTGAGAAGCGTGACCTTCGTATTTCACTTTTTGTAAGCGGTTGTCGGGCGTGTGGACGTACACATGGTTTACTTCTTCCCAGTCGTGATCCTCGCCTGCAATCCAAAACACAGGAACGACAGGTGTACCAAGTGCAGCTTCTTGCTCTTTCGCTTTTTCTACGATTGAAAGCGCCTTAGCAATTGTATAAATCGGACCGGTGAACAGTCCGGCTTGTTGTCCACCGACAATCACTGTACTTTCGTCTGATGAAAATTTCTTTATTTGTTCTAGTGCTTGTTCATTATATAAGAAGTTGGACTGATACGTTTGTAGCGCCTTTTGCAACTCACTCCGATCATACGAATGATCCATAAGTTCTTTGTGGCGTCGACGTTCATCGCCCGATGGGCGATAGTCGTATAAAGAGGCTACTTGAGATTCACCCTCAGCGTAACGCTGTAACCATCCTTCTTTTATCGATGAATAGGATTCGATCGTCATGATTTCCGACCTTTCTTGAAGGTTTCAACATTGGTGTTTATCCACGGCTACCTAGGATGAGAAGTATGTAAACATGCTCGAAACAAACCCATAGGTAAATACGACGAGGTAAATTGGCATTACGAGAATAAACAACAGTCTCCATAGCCCTTTCACGAGCTTCTTCGGTTGGAGTTCTTCATATACTTTAGCATAATAATACGTAAACATCGCCCCGACAAGTAAAAGAATCGTTACAAACACCCAATAGCTACCCGCACTCCAAACTTCAAACCAAAGAAAGGAGACCGCTCCTAAAAATAAAGGCGTCGTAATATCAGCGGCGAGCCGGATGGCTTGCTTCTCTGTTTGTGGCCAACGCTTGAACAAAACCGATAGTATCAAAAAAATCAATAGAGGAAAAGTCAAAAGTACTGTAATCATATATGTTGCAAACGTCAACGCGTATTCAACTCCTAACGTTCCCATGAATGAGGTTCTGTCTGTACGTTCTAGGTAGTTGATGCAAAGGTGTATACGCACGTTCAATAGCTTCAGTGTAGCATACCCGGTTTTGAATTTCCTTTGATCTGACTTTTGGATTTTTTTTACGTATGAAAACACAACCGCTACAATATATAGTAAAATAAATGTGAAGATGGGCTATATTTAAAGGAGGCACTTCCGTGGACGTTAACGTTGAACAACTTAGAATTAATTACAAAACAATTGAAGATTTCCAAGCATTCCGCGAAGTTGGCATTCAAGAGTTGTCAATGAAAGAGGAACTACAAGAAGACATGATTGAGAATAACAGCAAGTCGCCTTTTTACGGGATATATATTGGCGATCGATTGGCAGCGCGTATGTGTTTATATGAAATTGAGAAGAAGTATGACTTCTATTTCGAACCTCCACAAACGTTTTTAGAACTATGGAAGCTCGAAGTGCTTGAACCCTACCGCAAAAGAAACTTCGGGAAAGCGCTCGTTGAATACGCAAAGACGCTAGGATATCCGATTAAGACGAACGCACGCCAAGGCTCTGATGATTTTTGGTTAAAGATGGGATTCTCTCCAGTAGAGTACGATTCCGTTCGAGACCGAGGAGAAAACCCATACGTTTCCTATCCATCGAACGTATCCGCACAAAAGAACTAAAAAGAGCAATCGTTTGATTGCTCCGCAAAGGGGAACCCTACCTACTGGGTTCCCTTTATTTGTTACTCATTCCAGGCAGTGACCTCGCTTTGTCGAGCAATGCAAGAAACGTTTGATAGTCTTCTTCGACACGGGCGAGTTTTTGTTCTGCGTTTTGTAGTCGAGTAAGTAATGCTTGCTTTTCTGAGCGCTCCCGCTCAATTTCTCGTTCCAGTTGCCCTGATGCATGTTCGGTTTGTTGCATCTGTTGTAAAAAGCGTATAACGTCCTCCATACTTCCTACTGTTTGGCTACTTAAAACTTTACGTTCATTGCTCTCCACTGTATACAATGGTTTTTCATGCTTTAACGGGGTTTTGTTTGCTTTCGCTTTCTGAATGGCTTTTGCATATTGTTTTCGAATGCTAGCGTTCCAACGAAATCCACATGCTGCCGATGTTCGCCCTAAACGTTTGCCTACTTCTTCAAATGCTTGCAGTTGCGTTTTGCCTTCTTGAATATGTGTGAGCACAACTTCCGCGAGTACTACATCCTCCTCCTGACTCCATGCATCCTGTCTGACAACACTCATCCTCTTCCCTCCGATTCTTACTCATTCCTTATCATTGCTAATCATATCTCCTTATGTACTTCTATGCCGAAACGGTGCCATCTATGATAGAACTTCAAAAGAAAGCAAAAACGGTCGTGCAGATGAGGTTCATCTGCACGACCGTTTCCTTTTGAAGCTAGCATTTACTGAGCTTCTACAATTTCTTCACCTTTATACGTCCCGCAAGATTTGCATACGCGGTGTGAACGTTTAAGTTCTCCACACTCAGCACTTAGTCATGCCTGGTACTGCAAGCTTTACGTGAGTCCGGCGTTTATTCTTTCTTGTTTTGGATGTTCTTCTTTTTGGTACTGCCATTCTCAATGCACCTCCTTTAGAAAATGAGTTCAATTTCATCATTAAAGACTACACGCGAGTGTTTATCTTATCCGTCACTGATCGTCTTCAAAGAATTTCGCTAAGTCCTTTAAGCGAGGGTCAACAGCGGTCTTTTCATCGGTTTTCTTATGATCTTCATCCAACACGATTTCCCAACCATTTCCTTGGTTTGGCGTATCATCGGATGGATCTTGGTCATCATTAATTACCCGAATTGGGATCGCAAGAAGAATATTCTCCTTAATATAAGGAAGAAGATCCACATAACCATTCTCTGGCTCGTGCAGCGTTTCGTCTTCGTTAGATATTGGCGCTCCATCAATTCGGAATCGCTCCGTAAACGCAATGTCAAATGGAACTATTGTGTCTCTTAGCGTTCTTGCACACGGTAGAGTCATCGACCCTTCCGCATGGAGATGGAAGGTTGCATATTGACGATCAATCATCACATACCCATGAACTCGAACTGGGGATACGTGCCGCAATTCCCGGTCGCGCTCAGTAAGTTCCGTGACATCGACAACCTTGTCAATATCGACCCGCTCACTTCTACTCGTTAATAGTTGTTGAATTGTCCAACGCAATGTAATCACCTCGAGAGCAACAAGAGTAATTATATCGGTCATTCAGGCAGTTTGTCAACATTTTTTCTTTACATTATACTGTAGAGATAAGATGTACGGTTTGGAGGAAACAAAATGAAAGCCATCGGCCTTGTAGTGGAATATAACCCCTTTCATAACGGTCATTTGTATCATTTACAAAAATCAAAGGAAGATGCAGATGCTGATGTTGTCATTTGTGTCATGAGCGGATATTATCTCCAACGGGGAGAGCCTGCAGGCTTTGACCGAAAGACGCGTACCGAAATGGCACTATCATGTGGAGCAGACGTTGTCGTAGAACTTCCCTATACGTATTCAACACAACACGCAAGCTTATTTGCTAGAGGGAGCATTTCTATCCTCGACGGTTTGCTTGCTGATGCATTTTATTTCGGGAGTGAATCTGGTAATATTGACTCTTTTTTAGCATTAGATGCGTTTATGATCGAGCATGAACAGCTATTACAACGCCACTTGAGGCAAGGGTTGGACGCAGGCTACTCTTATCCGAGAGCTCAGCCTATGCATTTAATCTACTTCATGCACCGGCGTCTTATCCTGATTTGTCGCAACCGAATAACATTCTTGGCTACGAGTACGTGAAAGCAACTCGAGAGCTCGGGGCGCGGATTCAACCGCAAACGATTACACGCATTGGAAGTGGCTATCATAGTGAACATTTAGACGATGCTCTCACGATTGCAAGTGCAACGGCCATTCGAAAAACGCTACATTCCGAGGGAAAATCCGACGTCGGGGCGTACATGCCAGATGATTGTGAGCGCGCCATTCGACATCAGCCTCTTATTACGTGGGACGACTATTACCCCTTGCTACAACACGTGTTACTCACAACAGCACCAGACCATTTAGGAGAAATCTATGAAGCCGAAGAAGGCATTCATCACCGTCTGATTGCTGCAGCGAAACAAGCTAGAGACTTTCAATCATTTATGGAAACAGTAAAAACGAAACGATATACGTGGACAAGAATTCAAAGGCTGCTCGTTCACGTGCTCACAAATACATCAAAAGATGACATGCGCGCCTCGTTCAGCGAGTCATGTACGCCTCGCTCAGTTCGCTTATTAGGCTTTACCGAAACTGGGCAATCCTATTTGCGCGCGATCAAAAAAACGACTGCTCTTCACCTTTACCACCGACCTCCTCGTCAAAAAGGGGCACAAGAGCGATTGGATGAAAAAGCAGCCATTGCGTACTACAGCCATGCACATCCCGACGAGCGAGTCGAGAAATATAAAGAAGAATATGGTCCACCAGTAGTCGTTCGTCACTCTGTCAAATAGTCAATCGCATCTTGCAATGTTTCTACAGGTACAACATCGATGTCTGCATTCACATCATTGGCCGCTTCCAAAGCGGCTAAATAGTTTGAGCGTTCCCCTAACTCTTCATCATTCGGAGTAAAGAAGATCTCAATTCCTGACCGATCGGCGGCGACTACTTTTTGCGAGACACCTCCGACTCGACCTACTTGGCCATCTTCATTAATCGAGCCCGTACCAGCAACGTTCATGCCACGCGTAATGTCTTCATCTTCTATGAGCTGATTGTAAATTTCTAGAGAGAACATAAGGCCCGCCGACGGTCCGCCAATTGCTCCCGCTTCGATCGTCACTTCTGGATCAAAACTCACTTCTCGATCATTGACGGGAAAGATAATGCCTAAGCCAACGGCTTCAGGGTCGGCTCCAATGCCATCTTCATCTTCGTCAGGATCAGGGAAATTCCTCATTTCCACATCGACTTGAAAACGGTCTCCTTCTCTCTCAATCCAAAGCTCCGCAAATTCACCCGCTTCTTTTCCTTGCAACGCTTCGGTTAATTCATTGAAATTGTGAATCTCCTGATCGTCTACAGCTGTAATCGTGTCTCCAGACTCCAACTCTTCAACAGCACCCATACCATCAACAAACTGTGTCACAAACACACCGTTCTCTTCAATATGCACAGTCGCCCCTGCCGCTCGGTATGCGGCAATTTTTGCTGCATCTTGTGATTGCCTCATCGATTCGGTTTGTCGGTGTTGGTATTCCTCATCCGTCTCATCTTCGGTCATGAGATCTTCTTCTGGGGTGAGTATACGATACGGGCTCAAATAAGACCACGCATACAAAAATGGACTTGCCCGACTTTGAAGGATGGTCGTTAAGTAAAATTCTCCTTCTTCATACTGACTTGATCCTTCAACCGTAATAATCTCTTGCAACCCCGTCGCTTCTCCAGGTTGAGAGTAATAATAACCAGTTGGAATTTGATTGATAATTAATACAGCAAACAGGATTGCGACAACAATCCAGAGCTTTGATACATGTCGTTTTTGCTGTTTTGGCTCACTCATTTGCTGCCTCCCACTCCGTCATACGCTCTTTAATCAATGATACATATTTCTCCGCTTCTTCTTTTCCTTGTTTTATTAGTTCTGGCGTATCTTGAAACATGACCGAACTGTGCTGACGAACAATGGGT
This sequence comes from Geomicrobium sp. JCM 19037, assembly GCF_000698105.1. Classification (NCBI taxonomy): domain Bacteria; kingdom Bacillati; phylum Bacillota; class Bacilli; order Caryophanales; genus Geomicrobium; species Geomicrobium sp. JCM 19037. Next base: position 26,660 of record NZ_BAWZ01000016.1, read on the forward strand.
CTCATGAGTACATCTGCTAGAATCGTTCGTGCTTCTAATACTTCTTTGCCCATAATTTCCATACTTTGCATAATCACGTCATAAATAGAAGAAATCGGTGGTTGCTTTGGAAAATATGACACGTCTACGGCAATGACAATATCAGCTCCCATTTGCCGCACCACTTGCGCCGGCACACGGTCCACAATCCCTCCATCAACGAGCATCTGTTGTTCATGCTCGACAGGCACAAAAATGCCTGGTATCGAGATACTTGCCCGCACAGCTTTTGCAACGTTGCCTTCGTTTAGTTGCACCGGAGCACCGGTTTGTAGATTTGTTGCGGTTACGGTGAGTGGACGTTCTAATTCATCGAAACGCTGACCTTTCGTCAGCATATAGATGAGTTCTTCAATGCGCTTTCCATTCATCAGGCCCATTTTTGGAACCGTAAAGTCCAAATAAAATTTCCGCTTAAACAAGTTAGCAATCTGGTCTAATTCAGCAGCGTTATATCCAGACGCATAAAGTGCACCAACGAGAGAACCCATGCTACTTCCCGCAATATAGTCAATCGGAATATGATGTGCTTCAAGTACATGCAGCACCCCGACGTGTGCCATCCCTCTTGCTCCACCTGATCCTAGTGCCAAGCCAATCCGGGGTCTCGTTTTATGATCCATCTTCATCCCCCCATAAAAACACCGTGACTCTCGCCTACCCATTGTATGCCTATTTTACCTATTCGTACCGTCTGTCATTCTTCGATTTTAAATCATCCAAGAAAAAAAGGTCTATCCGAGCGCTTAGACACGTACCGTAAGTAATACACAAACCTTGTCCAATGTCGTGTTTTTGCATAAGGGGGACGGACTTTGTCTTTTCAAAAATGGCACTCTTTATTATTAGCAACAGCGGCAACGGTATTGGCCGTTTCTTTAATGCTGTTTCCACAACAATCACTAGAAGCTTCCTTGCGCGGACTGTCGATTTGGTGGGATGTAGTGTTTCCATCGTTGCTTCCGTTTTTCATTATATCAGAGTTACTCATCGCTTTTGGTGTGGTCAGTTTTATCGGTGCTTACATGGAACCGCTCATGCGTCCGTTGTTCAGAGTACCTGGTACAGGTGGGTTTGTATGGGCGATGGGCCTTGCGAGTGGGTATCCGGCCGGCGCAAAACTGACGACCCGGCTATGGGAAGATGGGAGAATCAGTACGATTGAAGCTGAGCGTCTTGTTTCGTTTACGAATTCTTCTAACCCTCTGTTTATTTTCGGGGCGATTGCCATCGGCTTTTTCCATGATCCTGCCTTAGGCATCGTACTTGCTGCTGCCCACTATGGAGGGAACATCATCGTTGGATTGATCATGCGTTTTCACGGCACTCAGACTGAACAATCAACGAAAAAGAAAAGCTTTCCCAGCTTGGCAAAAGCTTTTCATCTTCTCCACGAGGAACGAATAAAAGACGAACGACCGATTGGTAAAAAACTCGGTGATGCGGTTCAGTCTTCCGTACAAACGTTGCTCATGATCGGCGGGTTTATCATTCTTTTCTCTGTGCTTAACGAAGTTCTGTCTTTGCTTCGCTTCACCGAAATCTTTGCTGCTTTTATCCATGTACTGCTTGCGATGATTGGGTTATCTAGCGATTTTGGCATCCCGATCGTATCAGGGCTGTTTGAAATGACTCTCGGTAGTCAACTCGTCAGTTTGACTGACACACCGTTGAAACAACAAGCCATCGTCACAAGCTTTTTATTAGCTTTTGCTGGATTATCCGCTCAAGCTCAAGCAGCGAGTCTACTTGCACCTACAGCCATTCGCTTTTTGCCGTTTTTTGTGGCAAGGATTATGCAAGGTTTCTTCGCCGCGTGCATTGCAGCAGTCACCTTTGACTGGTTATATCAACCAAAAAGTGCTCACGTATTTACAGGAGCTGATCCACTCTACATGATTGAACACTCGGTACATCAATTTTTTGCTGTCGCACCTTTCATTACACTCATCACGCTCATTGTCTTTATTTTCCTACGTCATCGACGACTCATTCACCAGAGGGTGGATGGATAAAGCGCTCTTTAAGCGCCCGTTCGACCGGTTCAGGCACGAGATCTTTCACACTGCGCTCATATTTGGCGACTTCTTTGACGATGCTAGAGCTCAAATAAGAATACTGATTATTCGTCATCATAAAAAACGTTTCGACTGATCGCTCTAGGTTTCGGTTGATCGACGCATTTTGCATCTCGTATTCAAAGTCTGAGACAGCGCGAAGACCCCGAACAATGACATTGGCATTTTTCTCTTTCACGTAATCAACGAGCAAACCGTTAAACGAGTCAACGGTTACATTTGGCATGTGGGCCACTGACTGCCGGAGTAGCTCGACTCTCTCATCCACAGAAAATAGTGGCGTCTTTGAGCGATTATGTAGAACAGCAACGATGATCTCGTCAAAAACTTGCATGCCTCTTTCAATAATATCAATATGACCATTGGTTACGGGATCAAAACTTCCTGGATACACAGCGATGGTCGTCATATGACCTCTCCTCTCATCTATTGGTACATTGTCACAGTTGTATCACGGTATGTCTTTTGATGAGTCTGACAAACACGGGCAATCGTCTCCGGTAGCTCTACACTGCTTCGGTGCTCAGCGACGATCGTCGCTTCATCATGTAGTAATCCGTACGTCTGAAGAAGTTGGATGTCTTCTTCTACCTGCTGCTCTTCATATGGTGGATCTAAAAACACGAAATCGAACCGTTCATCTCGATCACGAAGTTTTTCTAACACTCGCAGGCGATCCCCGGTATGAACCGTAATTTGCTTCTCGACACGAGCAAGCTTTACATTGTCTTTAATCACACTGATTGCCCCTTTATGAGCATCAGCAACGTGCATATGATGGAAGCCACGACTAATCGCTTCAATCGAAATGCCGCCACTCCCCCCGTATAGGTCCAACCCTTTTCCCCCATCAAAAAATGGCCGAGTCGGTGGAACAATGCTTCTTTTACTTTGTCTGAGGTAGGTCTCGTATTATCACCTGGTAGCGATTTTAATCGGAGTCCTTTGCATTTGCCAGCAATCACACGCATCGGATTCTTCCTTTCTTATGTAAAATCATCACGAATTGTTTCTATCCTATCATACCAACTTGTCCATGTCAGAGCACGACCGATATGAAAAACTTTTTCGTCGTTGTATATTTCAAAGCTTCATCGGCAAGACTAGGGTTAGCAACATGATCCCATGTTGCAAGTAACCGCGGAGAACGCTTACGTTTCCCCATAAGCGCTTCCTCCGGTTTCTCCTCTCCCATTGCCTGTATAAACAACAGGCTCCGCGTACCCTATGGGGGGACGCGGTTTTTTCGTTTTCAATAGTAGAGGTAAACACTCAAAACGAAAAAACCGCGAATGGCGTAGAAGTCCTAACCATTCGCGTACCGTGCTTATGCCTTGAATATATTTACTTGCTTCGCGTTAGTGAGCGCTTACGTATGCACTTTATCTTGAGGAATAACTTCTCGCTTCTCCTGCCCAAAATCCAAATCTAATTGTCTACGAACCGACCATTCAATGTTATGGACAAAATTTAATTGCTTAATCTGCTCACTCACTTTATGTGCATCACTCGTATTGCAATAAAGAACCACATATCGCATTTTTTTGGAAACGTACTGAACATGCCCATATTTTCTAAGGTGACGGACATTTTTTAATGATTGAACCCAAATAACGAGTCCTTGGCGTTGTTCAAACATACAAACTCTCCTTTGGGAAATCGTTTATCGTCAGTTTATCACGGGAAAATAGAAAGAACAATTCATCTTTGTTGAAAAGGAGGCAAATGATGAGTACATTTACCCTTGATCAAATTTGGGAAACATTCCTTCAACAATTGCGACATGTTGATAACGAACTAACAACGAACACCATTTCATACCAAACCTTCATCTATTTACGCTGGGATGGACCGCGTGAACCATTGGAGCAAGCGTTGCAGAATGCAGCTGGTCGAGCTATGCGTGGTAAAATTGTCACAGCCTCCATCCGTTATGTACGCATGACCGACCTTAAAGAATATGTTTATGCTGTACGTTTTCTTGTCCCTTTAAGAAAACGATTTTGTTGTGGTAATGGCTGCACCGATTGCATTCGATTAAAATCGTAGCCCTCTTGCGTAAACCGCTGTATAATGATATTATGATCTCCAATTTATGAATAACGAACGCAATGAAGGGCCAAGTAAAGATCGATCAAGCTTTAGAGAGCGAATGACGAGCTGAAACATTCGCGCCACTGATCGCCTTGAAACCTACCTCGAGCAACCAAGCCAACCTTGGTCGTCTGACCTGCGATACGGGTCAAGAGTGAATGGTGTACACGTATGCCATTAATCAAGGTGGTACCGCGGAACTCCTATTTCGTCCTTAAAACAGATGAAATAGGAGTTTTTTATGTAGAAATGAGATAGGAGTCGTGATGATGAAAAAAGGCAGATTGGTCGTAAAAATTGGAAGCAGCTCGTTAGCGAAGCGAAACGGCAGTATTGATCACAAATCATTAATCGATTACGCAAATGCGGTTAGCCACTTGCATGCATCAGGATACGAAGTCGTCCTCATATCTTCCGGTGCAGTTGCTGCAGGGTTTCAAAAAATCGGGTACCGCACAAGACCAATCACAACCGTAAAGAAACAAGCCGCTGCCGCTGTCGGGCAAGGTCTGTTAATGGAAGCTTATGAGAAAGCTTTTAGTGAAAATACGATTGCCGTCGCCCAATTATTACTCACTAGAGAAAGCTTTGTTGTGGAAGAACAGTACGACAATGCGTATGCGACCCTTGAAGAATTGCTACGGCGAGGGGTCGTGCCGATCATTAATGAAAATGACTCGATTGCAATAGAAGAATTAACGTTCGGCGATAACGATTGGTTATCAAGTCTTGTTGCTGGCTTGATTCGTGCCGACATGCTCATTCTTCTCACCGACGTGAACGGTGTTTACAACAAACACCCATCCAGCCCGGATGCCGTTCGCTATTCGACAATTACAGACGTTACCGATGACTTGTATGAACAAACCGCATCCACTCGTTCGACGCTTGGAACAGGAGGGATGCGCTCCAAACTAGAAGCCGCTAAGCGGGCGCAGCAACTCGGTATCCGGACGTTTATCGGCCAAGCAAGGGACACTCGCTCTCTTGAAGACGCTGTTCACTCGAACGGAGACGGCACGTACGTAGACGCCGGGCATACGCCGTGGACAAAAGGCAAGCAATGGGTCGGGCTTCACTCTCCTGTTGAAGGTGCAATAATGATTGATAACGGCGCGAAACAAGCCCTTCTTCACGACAAAAAAAGTTTGCTAACCGTCGGCATCGTTGATGTAATCAAGACATTCCCTGAAGGAGCCGTTATTGACGTTTGTGACCAAGATGGTCATACAATCGGGCGGGGAAGAAGTGCGGTTTCATCGGAACAAATAAAAACAACACATTATAATCAGTTGTGCATTCATAGAAATCACTGGGTATCTTACGTAAACGGAGGCGAATAATATGACAACTACAAAACAATTAGCATTACAAAGTAAAGCTGCGTCAAAGTCACTATCATCATTTACAGCTGCTGAGCGAAATGATGCGCTTCAAGCCATCGCCAATGTCTTACTCGACCATAAAGTTGACATACTCGCGGCCAATCAAGAAGATGTTGAACTAGCGAAAAAAAATGATGTGAGCCGGGAGATGTTGGACCGCTTAACGTTAACAGAAGAACGTTTACAATCGATCTCACAAGGGCTCGTGCACGTTAAAACGTTACGAGATCCGCTCAGTCAGTCCCCAAGTCGCTATGTTCGTGATGACGGCCTTATTATAGAAAATCACCGGGTTCCTTTCGGTGTGATTGCGATGGTTTATGAAGCCCGGCCAAACGTCACCGTAGATGCGGCTGGGTTGTGCTTAAAATCTGGTAATAGCGTCCTATTACGCGGCAGTTCCTCGGCACAAAAAACGAACCGGATACTCGTCACATGTATGCAGGAAGGGTTAAAAAACGCTGGGCTACCGGCGGATGCAATTACCCTCGTCCCTCCTCATACACGTGAAAATGTGAAAGAGCTTGGACAACTTCGCGGCATTGTCGATGTGATGATCCTAGAGGAGGTGCGGCACTCATCCAAACGGTTGTACAAAACTCAACCGTCCCTGTATTGGAAACTGGAGAAGGAAATTGTCACCTTTTCATTGATCAATCTGCACGTGAAGACATGGCCATTTCCGTCGCAATCGACGCGAAAACTGACCGCCCATCAGTGTGCAATGCCATCGAAACGATCCTCATTAACGAGGACTGGCTTTCTCGCCACGGAAAAGAATTACTGCAAGCATTGCTTGCCAAAGGGGTTACGATCTATGGAGACGAAGACGTGCAACGATTAGATGACCGCGTAAAACAAGCGACCGAAGAAGATTGGGCAAAAGAATACTTGGACCCGATTGTCGCGATTAAATGCGTGTCAAGTGTAGCAGAAGCAGCTCAGCATATCGATAAGTACGGGACTAAGCATTCAGAAGCCATTATTTCTGAAGATGACGAGCACGTTGAACAGTTTCGTCATTTGATCGACGCCGCTGCAGTGTATCACAATGCCTCGACTCGCTTCACTGACGGTGCTGAATTTGGATTCGGTGCAGAGCTTGGCATTAGTACACAAAAACTACACGCCAGAGGTCCGCTTGGACTCGAAGCACTTACAACGAATAAGTACTACATTACCGGTACAGGTCAAACGAAAGGGTCAGGTACACATGATGCACAATAAGCGTTTACTCTTTGTCGGGGCAGGAGCGATGGCTGAGGCGATCATCTCAGGCATTCGCCTAGCCGAACAACAACAACCTGACATTCGTGTGATCAATCGTAATGATGAAACACGCCTGTCTTTACTAAATGAAAAATATAACATCGATAAAGGAATTGAGATGGATTTGGCCGTAGCTGAAGCTGACATGATTATTCTTGCTACGAAACCGAAAGATATGGCATCAGCAATTGACCGGATCCAACCTTATGTCGAGCCGAGACATTTAATTATCTCTGTGCTAGCAGGCATTACAACGCAAACAATAACGAATCACCTCGGGGAAAACAACCCGATCATTCGAGCGATGCCTAATACTTCAGCGAATGTATTGCAGTCCGCTACAGCCGTTTGCAAAGGGGATTATGCCTCAGAATATGACTTGTTACTCGCAACCACACTATTTGAAACGATTGGTTCTGTCATTCACGTTGAAGAAACTCAGATGGATGCAGTGACTGGAATTTCTGGCAGCGGCCCTGCTTACATGTATTACATGATGGAAGGTCTTCAACAAACCGCCCTACAAAACGGATTAAACGAGGATGAAGCGAAAAAACTCATTGTCCAAACGGTTCTTGGTGCTGCGATGCGTTGGACGAAAACGGATGCTTCTTTAGAGAGTTTATATAAAGAAGTGATGAGCCAGGAGGTACGACCGAAGCTGCTTTTGTTACGCTCGAAGAAAACGAAGTGCAACGCCATTTTTCACGCAGTGTTCAAGCAGCGATTGAACGGTCCAAACAACTCGGCTCCTAATTTGGGGGAGTGTAGATGTGAGTCAACGAAAAAACTGGAGGCAAACCCTTCAAGAAATTACAGACCACCGCTTTTTTACGGTGGTCGTTATGTTGCTTATCGGCGTGAATGCATTATTGTAGGCTTGGAAACCTACCCTGAACTGTATGTTCCATATAAAGAATGGTTTTATATTGCGGATCGGATTCTTCTGTGGATTTTTACCGTTGAAATTGCGATGCGGTTGGTCGCAGCGCAGCCGATGATTACCTTTTTCAAAAGTGGCTGGAACTGGTTTGACTTTTTAATTATATCCGCGGGTCACTTGTTTGCTGGCGCTCACTTTGTTACAGTTCTTCGTGTGCTTCGCGTATTGCGTGTACTTCGAGCCGTGTCAGTCATTCCATCATTGCGAAGGCTTGTCGATGCGCTTATGAGGACGATTCCTTCACTTTTCAACATTATGTTCCTCATGAGTCTCGTTTTCTACATATTCGCAGTCATTGGGACAATGCTATTCGCATCGATCTCACCAGAATACTTCGGGTCTTTAGGTCGTTCAGTGCTCACGTTATTTCAAATTGTAACACTGGACTCTTGGACAGAGGCTGTGATGCGTCCAATACTCGAAATTGAGCCATTAAGTTGGATCTACTTTATTTCGTTCGTTCTCGTCGGTACATTTATCATCTTCAACCTCTTCATCGGTGTTATTGTTAATAACGTCGAGAAAGCCAATGAAGAAGACGAACAACTTCTAGGCAAAAATAAAAAAGATCAAGACATCGAGTCATTGCAAAATGAACTACAAGAAATTAAAGAGATGCTCCGAGATATGAAAAGCGACAATCAGTAATCGATTGAGCTTACGAACGTTTTCGTTCTTAAGCTCTTTTTTTGTCATTTGCCGTAGCATCCCGGTGTCGCCGCTTCGGGTTGCAAAACACGACAATGTCAGCACCTGCGATCCACACGGAATGCAGTTAGCCATGCTTGTCACAGCCGCAGTTGGACAATCGTGAATGATCCCTATTTCGTACAATCGGTTCCTCCCCCTCTATTTGCAACTGTCATTTCAATACAAACTCAAAAAAAACACCCCAAAAGTGAGGTTAACTCTACCTTTTGGGGTGTTTCACTTGTTTAATAGCCTCGAAGTTTTACGAGAGCCTTCTAAAGTTTATTGCTTAGCTACTCGAGCAAAGAATTCCTCATATAAGGCTTTTAATGCATTGTCCGCGTCCCGCTCTTTTACACCGAACGTTAATGATACTTCGGAAGAGCCTTGATTCACCATTTCGAGGTTAACACCTGCTCCAGCAATAGCGTCGGTTGCGCGAGCGGCAAGACCTACGGTTTCGTGCATGCCTTCACCAACAACCATTACCATTGCAAACCCGTGTTCAATATAAGCGTCATCTACACCGAGTTCTGTTTGAATGCGTGTGAGTAGACGGTTTTCGCTATCTAAAGAAAACTGAGACGTTCTTAAGATGACCGACGTGTCATCAATGCCTGAAGGCAAGTGCTCATAGGAGAGGCCTTCTTCTTCAACCATCTCAAGAAGTCGACGTCCAAATCCGATTTCACGGTTCATTAAGTATTTGCGTACGTAAATGATACTAAATCCTTTATCTGCGGCAATTCCCGTAACCGGATAATACGTATCTTCTTTTCTTCTGCTCGCGGTAATTAACGTACCGTCACTAGAAGGGTTGTTCGTATTTTTAATGCTTACCGGTATATCATGTTGGAATGCCGGAATGAGTGCAACATCATGGAATACTGTAAAACCAGCGTAAGAAAGCTCCCGCATCTCTCGGTACGTCATATGATGGATTTCTTCTGGTTGGTCAATGACCATCGGATTGGCCACACAAACCGAATCAACATCTGTGAAATTCTCATATAAAGTCGCATTCACACCTGCTGCGACAATGGCGCCGGTAATATCCGAACCCCCGCGTGGGAAGGTTGTGAGAACACCCGCTTCTGTGTATCCAAAAAAGCCTGGGAACACAATAATTCTTTCTTCTTTTTGTAGTGCACTTAATTGATCGTATGCTTTTGGAATGACTTGGGCATCACCAGCTTCGCCAGTAACGAGCAAGCCTGCATCTTTAGGGTTCATATAGACGGCATCCAAACCAATGTTGTTAAAATGAGCCGCAATTAGTTTAGCATTGTTATCTTCCCCAGCGGCTTTCATCTGATCCATAAACTGGCCTGAATTATCTGCGTCATACATAACGCGCTCTTTAAGATCTGCTTCGATTTCTTCAATGACCGTCATCGGTAATGCCAATTCTTTCGCGATGGACTGATAACGACCGGTTACTGCCGCAAGTGCATCGGAAGTATCCTCGTTATTCAAACATTTCTCCCCAAGATCAATGAGCATATCTGTCACTTTCACATCATCCGATGAGCGTTTGCCAGGAGCAGATACAACAATGACCTTTCGTGTTTCATCATCTTTTACGATATTCGTGATTTTCTCAATTTGCGGTCCGCTTGCCACGGAAGTCCCGCCAAATTTTACGACTTTCATTCGAATGGTTCTCTCCCTTTTGTATAGTGAACGTCCGTTACAGACGATCTTCTTCTGTCCATTTCTGTTCGCCAATACCGACGAGCTGGAACACAGCTAACAGCAGAGGTACATCACTTTGCGTATAGAATTCTTGAGAACACGATGATTCTGCCTCGTAATCAAGAGATTGAGCATGCCCATACGTCGTTTCTTGCAAAAAATTCGTCATGTCTGCCGAATCAAAACAAGACGGCGAGGCGTACGTATGTGTCGTGTGGTCCAAGATGGTCCGTGTGTCTGATGGGGCATTTACGGTTATCGGAATAAACATTCCCGCAATAATGAGCACCACGAGTGTCGATAACAGCACTGTGATAATGTTCTTGTCCCTCTTTTTCATACGATGTTCCTTTCCATAATGCAACCTCCCCTCATTATACGTGGATTTACACAGAGGGTCTACCGTTAGTCTGATCGTTTTGTCGATGTCAGAAAGCGTCACACAATTCTTGACAAAAATATGGCAAACTTCTACGATTATACATAGTACTACAATGTTTCATGCTGGTGTATAATGTCTTGCTTAGGCGAAAGGGACGTGATGACATGACGATTGACACCTTAAAGAATCGCCAGCTCATAAATAAAGAAATCCACGATCTGATCATTTCACATGAAAAAGTGGCCCACGTACAGTTACAAAACCGACTGGATCATGCGCTCTTAGTTTTAATTAAATCTGGTTATACTGCCATACCCGTGTTGGATGTGGATTATCGTGTTCACGGTCAGATTAGTAAAAATGAAATCCTCGATTCAATTTTAGGTCTTGAACAATTAGAAATGGAAAAACTTCATGACATCACTGTGGATACGGTCATGAACACGAAACTGCCTCGTTTACGAATGGATGCAACATTTCATAAAGCACTTACGACCTCGATCAACCATCCATTCATATGTATTGTTGATGATGACGACGCCTTTGTAGGCATACTCACACGCCGTTCGATTTTGGCACTCATCCACCGTTATCTTCAATAATAAAATCAGATGAAGATTCGACCTCTTCATCTCGATTTTTATCGTCTAACTACAACTACAGCTACCGCCTGAACCGCAACCCCCACTGCATGAGGATGAGTCAAAGTATGGATTCGACGAAGGAATTTTTATGCTTGGCGAAACAGAGTAGGCTAACAGCTCACTAATGCCCGTTAACAACTTCTCAAGTTCCCGTTCTGTCTTTCTATAATTCGCCACCGATTCACAAACATCCATTTCCCTTTTTGCTAATCGGAGTGCTTTCGTCACTTCATGATAGTCTGGATGATATTTACCAAACCGTTGCACTTCTTCAAAACGTTCTTTTTCTTGATTAAATGTATGAATAAGTGTTTGCGCCTCTTCGTCTTCATTCATCGCTCTTCTTGCGTCTGTAAATGCTTGATATAATTCAGATTGAAGCATCATACGAGAGAGCTCTTCTGAGCGATCAAGCAGTTCAATTGGTGTGGAAACAACCGTTTGCACCACAATCACCTCCATCACCATCAGTATAACATGTCCATTATGACATTTGAACGGTCTCTTCGTGCTCATATAGCAACATGTGCTCGAGATCGTACAACTGGAAGTGAACGTGATGTTCCCCTTCACTTAACCCTGTAATTGTAAAAGCCGCTTGATGCACACTTTCTGCACGTTCCCCATCTACTGATACAGTCATATATCCTTTTGTTCTTTCAGGATCATCAGCTTCTGTCCGAAATGTAAAATCAGGAATGTATGATTCTACAAAAAGGGTTTCGTCTCTCACTTCAACCGATATTCGCACGTCTTGTACATCTTGGCTTACTTCGAGTATTTCAGGTAATGGCTCAATCTTAATTTCATCAGCATTCGACGTGAAACAAATCACAAACAAGAAATACACCAACATATAAACCCTCCTTTGGCTAGTATGTGCCAAAGGAAGGTCGGTTTATGCTATTTTCTGAACATGCTAAGCAAACTCATTGTCATCCCTAACCCTTGATTCACACGAGCTACACGTTGTGGCCACGTTTGACCATTAAACACTTTCGCTTCCTTCTCCATTTCCTGAAGCTGTTCAGGATGTCTTGCTAGGATGCGATACCATGTAGGCTCGGCACGCAAATACCTTTTCAAATCTTGCCGACTCGTTATATATACGAGCAGATCATTCCTCATACAACCTCTCCTTTACGTTAGAAACCACGGAACGAAAAAGGATTTTCTCTCGTACTGTTTTGAACAGGGCCACCCGTATTTTGAAATTGACCCATGAGTTGCTGAACATTTCCCATTACACCACTGAATTGCGACAAATAGCCTTGGAGGTCATTGACATTCATCTGGCCGAGACGACTGACGACCGATGATACGGTCGGGTTGCTCTCCAAAAATTGATTCAACGAGTTCTGAGCTGCGTTCGTTGTCGTTTCTCCACTCGTCTCTCTGTCATTCGTCGATGCTTCACCTACAGGCTCTGGCTCAGGGTTCGTTTGATAAGACGTCCAGTCAGCGTGGTCACCTCCGATAATTGCCCATTCTTGATATAAATCATTCCATGAGTATCTTCCGTGTCGTACTTCTTGGATTAACCCTGGATGATTTTGAACGAACGTTTTGAATTCAATCACCGAAGGTCCATATGCTCATCCGACATGAAAACCCCCTCTTTTTACAACTACTATACGTATAGACTCTTGTCTACGTTCCAGTCGTTAAGTTCACTTGGAACAATTGCAAATCTAAGCATTTCCATATAAAATAAAGAGTGGATTGATCCTTTGAGGAGGGAACGGCAGTGAAACTAACAGACTATAACTTTCCAGAAAAAGAATTGAAATTTGGCAACCTCTTGCCGGTAATGGACGAGTTCGGTTTTGTTCATGCAGAACAATGGGACTATGAAAGAGTCATGTTTGACTATAAAATGCTTGATGAACGTGTAAACGCTACGTATTACCTTCGCGTTCCGGCATATGCAGTAGAAGGTGACATTCCTGGAGAGGACACCATTGTGAAGCTAATGACACCCATCGTTGGCCGCCACTACTACCCTCACGGTGTAGAATATGACGAAGAAATGCCAAGCAAAGTACTTAACAAATGTGCAACAAAACTAAAAGGCATTGAAGAAGGCTTAAAAGGCTTCTAAAAAAGAAGGATGAGGGTGCAAACCCCCGTCCTTCTTTTTTATCCATAATATGGTGATATGAGAATGTAAATGAGTACGCCAGTAATACTTACGTATAACCATAGTGGCATCGTCCACCGGACAATCTTTTTATGTTTTTTCACTTGATTCGTGTATCCCCAAATTACAGATAAAAGGACGAGCGGTACGATGATGGCCGCAAGCGGAATATGTGTGAGTAAAATAAAGTAATACACGGTTTGTAAGATTCCATCTCCTCCGTACGTTGTAGAGTCAGCCAACAGATGGTGAGCCACATACGTGACGAGGAATAACGTCGTCGTCGTTAACGCCGCATAAATGAATCGACGATGAACTTTCACGTTCTTTTTTAATATTGCATAGAGCGCTGCAAACAGGAAAACGGTCGTAAAACTATTGTAGATCGCGTTAAGCATCGGCAAAAGCGTAACGTCAAATGAAGCTTCTGCACCAATACCGTCCATGAAAAAGAGCACAGCGATTAACCCGTTAATCACGATCGTTAACGTGACAACTAAGCCCGTGTAGTTTTTATTGCTTTTGGGTATTTGATTCGTATTTTCCAAACTGGACAACCTCCTATCGCTTTTATTATACGTGAATGCCGCTCGAGAAACAAAACCACACCTTGACGATTGTATGACAACGCTTGAGCTATCCTTAATCGTAAGGTGCATCCGAGAAAAAACCCATACGGTAATGACCGTATGGGTTTTTCTTTATTCACATTTAGTACTTCGTTACACCGATAAGAAGCATAAGTGCAACAATGGTAGGAATAACAAGCACGATTCCGGATACAATAAACGTATTCGGCCAACCGTGGTCTTTATCCTTTAGGTGCATAAAGTAGAACAGCTGCAAGAAGAGTTGAACCCCTGCAAGTCCGAGGATAAATGGTGTTGCAAAGGCGCCAGGCACAACATCTGCGCCAACAGCGATAAACGCTAGCAACGTAATTGCAATCATGAATGCAAAAGCAATCGTTTGAATGCGTTGCTCACGGTTTATCTTTACCATCTCTTCTTGAGTCATCGCACTTTTCTCAAAGGGTTGAGATAAATTTTCACCCATTTATGATCAACCTCCGATTCCCATTAGATAGACGACGGTGAAGATAAAGATCCACACGACATCAATAAAGTGCCAGTACAGACTCGAAACATAGAATTTCGGTGCGTTCGTTAACGTAATTCCGGAGTTGCGGTAGCGAATGAGTAACAAACTGATCCACAAAAGTCCAAAGAGAACGTGGGCACCGTGCAAACCAACAAGTGCATAAAATGATGAAGCAAAGGCGCTTGTCGTAAATCCAAGTCCATAGTGTACATATTCCACAAACTCATAGATTTCAAAACCTAAGAATGCGGCACCTAGAGCAACCGTTACCCACATCCAAGCCTTCATTTTCTTGAACTGGTTCTTCTTCATTGCAAACATCGCGAACACACTTGTCAATGAACTCGTCAAAAGGATCATTGTCATAATGAACACGAGTGGCAAAGAGAAAATATCTGCTGCTTCTGGGCCAGATCCTGTACCGTTTCTCAAGCAAGATACGTACCGAAAAACGTTGCAAACATCGTTGTTTCCCCGGCGAGGAAAACCCAGAAGCCAAGAAACTTGTTCTTACCTTCTAGCGTTGCTCGTTCCGGATGGGAGGGAAGTCCTTTCGAAAGATCAGTCGTTTCAGCCATTCGTCCCCACCTCTTTCTCAATTTCTTCTACAGTTTCTTTTGTAATGTGATAACCGTGGTCTTCTTTCACAGAATGCAAGGCCATAGAACCAAAGGTAATAATACCTCCGATAGCAATTACAATCCATGGGCTAATGATGGCTTCCATGTTGAGCATAATAAAACCAAAACCTACAAAGAATAAACCTAAGCTAATTGTAAATGGATAGATCGATCCGTTTGGCATATGAATATCTGCAACAGGTTCAGCAGGCTTCATCGTGCCGTCTCCATGAATCTTTTCATAGAATAGTGGATCAAGAGATCGAACTTGCGGTGTTTGCGCAAAGTTGTACTCTGGAACTGGTGTGTGTGTCGCCCACTCAAGTGTACGGCCATCCCAAGGGTCGCTACTCGCTTTCGGTGATTTCATTGCAGAGTACACGACGTTTACAACGAGTAAAATAATCGCAACACTCATGACAAACGCGCCGATCGTAGAGACCATATTCATCGCTTCCATGCCTTGGTCTTCGAGATATGTATACACTCGACGAGGCATACCGATCAGACCGAGAATGTGTTGTACGAAGAACGTTAAGTGGAAACCAATGTAGAACAACCAGAACGTAAGCTTCCCTAATCCTTCATTTAGCTTATGACCGAACATCTTCGGATACCAGTAGAACGTTGCACCAATAAGTCCAAGAACAATACCACCGAGGATAATGTAGTGGAAGTGAGCGACAACGAAATACGTATCGTGATACAAGTGGTCAACAGGCGCCATGGCAAGCATAACTCCAGTTACACCACCAAGTACGAATGTCGGAACAAATGATGAAGCACAAAGCATCGCTGTGTTGAATGTGAGCTTACCGCCCCACATTGTAAATAGCCAGTTAAATATCTTAATCCCTGTCGGAATCCCGATTACCATTGTCGCAATCGCAAAGACTGAGTTTGCAATCGGTCCAATTCCTACGGTAAACATGTGGTGCATCCATACCATGAAACCGAGGAAACCGATGATAAGTGTTGCAAATACCATCGCTGTATAACCAAACAAACGCTTCTTGGAGAACGTTGGAATGATTTCAGAAATCATACCGAAAGCTGGCAATACGAGAATGTATACTTCTGGGTGTCCAAAGATCCAGAAGATGTGTTGCCAAATGACAACGTTTCCGCCTTCACCTGGGATAAAGAACTGCCCATCAAACATCCGGTCAAGCATTAATAGTGCAAGACCTGCTGCAAGTGGAGTAAATGCGAATACGATAAGAATAGACGTTACGAGCGTTGTCCAACAGAAAAGTGGCATACGCATCATCGTCATGCCTGGCGCGCGCATGTTAATAATCGTAACGATAAAGTTAATCCCCGAGACGAGCGTACCAATCCCGGATACTTGTAGACCAAGAACATAGAAGTCAATCCCTATGCCCCCGTATTCTCGACTTGCAAGTGCACATAAGATGTCCAACCTGCATCAGGTGCTCCGCCAAAGAACCAGCTCAAACTTACGAGAAGTCCCCCGAAGAAAAACAACCAAAAACCGAGTGCGTTCACAAACGGAAAGGCAACATCTCGAGCACCAATTTGCAAAGGAACTATATAGTTCATAAAAGCAAATAACAACGGTGTTGCCGCTAAAAACAGCATGATAGTACCATGCATCGTAACAAATTCATTAAATGTTTGGCCGCTTAGAAAATCATTCATTGGGCTCATGAGCTGTATCCTCATGAAAACCGCCATAAGGCCGGCTTTCAAGAAGAACAGCGTACCCGAAATGAGATATAAGACGGCTAGCTTCTTATGGTCAACAGTCGTCAACCAATCCCAAAGCACGCTCTTTCTGAGCGTATTCGTAGCCTCTCTTACCACGTGGATTAGCCTCCTTTATGCATACCTTGAACAATTAGTCTCGTTCAAGTCCCTCTTTCGTTTCTGGATCTAATTTCTCTAATTGATTCAAGTAAGCAACAATCGCGTCCAGCTCTTCATCACTGAGCTCTGGATACGCCGGCATTTCATTGCCTTGTTTTAACGATTGTGGATCTTGAATCCATTCTTTTAGGTTCTCATCTGTGACTTCAAGGTAGTTCGCAATTGTCTCGCGATCACCGAAGTTCGTTAATGCTGGTCCTTGCGCAGACCCTTGTCCTTCGACAGCGTGACAACTAATACACCCTTGCTCTTCAAAGATTTCACGACCTTGGTTAGCGAGTGTATCCGCAGGCTCTTCTGCTTCTTCTTGCATTGATTCTGCCCACTCTTCATAGTCGTCTTGTTCCAAAGCGATTAACCTGAAGTCCATGAGCGCGTGGGAAGGTCCGCAAAGCTCAGCACATTTCCCTTTATAAACCCCTGGTTCATCTGCTTGTAGCCACATGTAGTTTTCAATTCCAGGGATGTTATCAACCTTACCTGCGAGTGCAGGAACCCAGAACGAGTGCATAACATCTTCAGCTTCCAAGATGAACGCGACTTTCTCTCCAACCGGAACATATACTTCATTTCCGGCAGTGAATCCATCACCGTGGTTGTAATCAAACTGCCACCAGAACTGATGACCTGTTGCTGTAATTTGAAGAACGTCATCATTCAGTTCTTCTAATTCTTCTTCAGACAACTCTTCTTCATTTACATCTTCTTGCGCTTCAGCATCTTCTAGGCCGGTATTTGATAAGTAAAATTGACCGGTCACTGTCGGAACAGCAAGAATCGCAAGCAAGAAGAGTGGAATCACTGTCCAGGCAACTTCAAGCTTTGTGCTTCCATGTACCTGTTCAGGGTATTCGTTATCTCCTTCTTTATGTCTGAAACGAATAACAACGATAAAGAACAACACAAAGACTACAATAATTACGATTGCCATTACGTAAAGGCTCAAGATCATGTTGTCATAAATCCATTGTGACTGTGGTCCCATTGGATCAAGAGCTGTCAATCTCCGTTCACCACAGCCTGCTAGGAACAGGAAGACTGCCATAAACGGTGCAAACTTGAGAAGTTTTCTCCAACCATTCATGAGTGTTTAACCCCACTTTCTTTCTATCGCTGATATTACAAGTGTATCCGTTGCAACATGAAAACATGTAAAAACATCGGCGCGTGCATACAAATGAAAACATTTGTAGTTCTACACCGAACAGTCAACAGATTACAATTCATCATCAGCCTTTTTATATTCATCTGCACCATCTGCGATTTACAAATGTTTAGGCTGGCAGACAAACATCATCGCGAACAAAGTTCAGTCCGTTGTCATGCAACAAAGCATGAATACTTGTGTTCAGAAAATCGCGGTGCACATCAGCCTTTATTATGCACACATCGACGTTACAGGTAAGACGAATTGATAACGGCTTAATTGGCGGCAAAAGCAATTGCTTGATCGTCAAGCTCTTTACGAAAGTGGGTTCTCACGACCTATGTATGAAAAAAAGCTCGGATCATCTGAGGTGAGTGCCTCTATTCACAAAAGAGTCACAGACAAGTCATACTTCGCACGGTATACACGTTGTATTCATTCCTTCTAACTGTTCATCCTACACCATTAACGCCATGTCCGCCTTTGTCCGTCTTCACCCCCTTTTTGAAATAGACCAGTGAACACCATTCTTTGTTCGGCGACCAGTCAAGCCCTCCCTTATTCTACTACAAATAACGTGTAAAACGTAAGGGTTATCGATTTAATCTTATTATAGCCTAAAATAGAATGGGTTTCATTACATAAGGTGTAATCGTTTTAATTCCCTGAGCCGAATTGCCACGAAATGTTCACTGGAGAAAAATTGACTTCCTTTGATTTCCTTCTTACTATTTAGTATAAAGGCATGTTTATTCTGCGTCGAGTCCTAGACAGCCTACATAGAATAATCGCTCGCAGACGGTTTGTCAACTTGTGTCGAATATACAGAATTGGGTATGCTAAATATTACTACACCCATCTGAATTTGGTAGAAAAGGTGATTGCTTTGAATAGAGGTTTAAAGTTTTTTGGCGTGCTCACATCACTCGGAATGATTCTCGTTTTGTTACAAGGCGCGATCGTGACGAAAACCGACTCCGGTGATGGCTGCGGAGACACTTGGCCACTTTGTTTTGGCGAAGTGATTCCTAGTTCGACCGCGCTCGCCACACTTATTGAGTATAGCCACCGGTTGGTTTCTGGCTTTGTTGGCTTACTCGTTATTATTCTCGCCATTTGGTCTTGGAAGAAGTTAAGCCACGTAAAAGAGACGAATTTCTGGGCACTTATGGCTGTGTTATTTATTATTTTCCAAGGCATGATGGGAGCCGCCGCTGTCGTATTTGGGCACTCAAACATTGTGCTAGCCTTGCATTTTGGGATTTCAGCCATTTCGTTAGCAACAGTTGTCATCCTAACGATCCTCGCCTTTGAGGATGGTCACAACCCGCCAGCCCCGCGTGTTCGTAAAGGGTTTCGTAACTATTTATTTTTTGTTCTCGTGTATGCCTACCTTGTCATTTACACCGGAGCTTACGTGAAACATACAGGATCAACATACGCATGTACAAGCTTTCCGTTTTGTGACCCGGTAGCATCAAGCATGACGTTGCAAACGATCGTACAAATCGTCCATCGCTCAGCAGCAATTTTGCTCGTCGTACTTCTTATCATACTTGCGATTAAAGCGATCCGTTATTATCGAGAAAGTAAAGCATTGACTGTATGTGCATGGATCAGCGTTGCTCTCATCTTCATTCAAGCGACTGCAGGTGTGTTGATTGTCATGTTGCCACAATACTATATGGCAACGCTCTGACACACTCGCTCGTCGTATCGATTATGTTTACGATCCTTTGCTACATGGCAATGATTTCAGTAAGAAAACCGGCATATTAACTAAAAAAGGAAGTGCCAAGGGCACTTCCTTTTTAGTTCGCTCTAGAATGCATCAAACAAGTTCGGACGCGTCGACGGGATGGCTGAACATAGATTTAAAACATCTTGTGCCTCACCTTTCATCCGTCCATCTGCGTATAAATGTTCGCCATTCACATATCCGAACAACAAAGGGACAAGTGTGGACACATCCATCTCGATAAGATTCGTGCCATCATCCATCCGTTTCACACCTTCAGAACTCACTTCAAAAATCCCGTCATTCCACGCGGCAAACTGATCAGTAATCTTTAATACGAACGCCTGATCATCTTTGAATTGGAAAGGAAATATAGAGAAAAATGCTTCTACATTTACAATTCTTCCCATAAAAAACGCTCGTTTCTTTTCTAAAGCCTTTGGGTTTTCCATGAAAAACGCCATGACTCACTGTTTGCCACCTTCACATTCATGCTGTCTGCCATCGAATCATGGTTTGCAAGAAAGCGCCATAGCTCACGCTCGGCTGCGTCATCTAAAGCAACAAATTCTGACACTTTTAACTGCTTATCTTTCATCGAATACAGCACATACCCGCGGTCTTCGCCTTCAGGATTGGTAAAAATGATATTCCTTCGCTGTTTTGTCCAATGGCTAAACTTGCGGCGCATCCACCACCATTCATCCCGGTCAATCATCCCGGTAAATCGCGGAGCGTATTTCGCGTAAATATGCTGAAGTGCTTGCCAATCTTCTTGATTAACACTGCGAAAGGAACCGTTGCCTTCTTTTACTGGGGTTGGGAACTCGTCTTTTTTGAGTTCGGCAATCGTCTCATCGCAATAGAGCTCCCAGCCAAACTTGCGATAATAACCAACAGAAAATGGATCGAGCAAGGAGACGAGGCTCCACGATCTTTCATATCTTTGAGCCCTCGTTGTAATAATTGACGAACTAAACCTCCTCGACGCTCTTCCGGCCAAGTGGAAACACCTGTCACCCCGCACCCTTTAACGGAAACACCATGTAACCACACGTTAAGCGGCAGCAAGGATACTTTTGAAGCGAGTCGCTCGCCATCAAATGCTCCCCATACATTTTCAGGTTGGGTATTTTCTCGCAGGTAATCACGATCCTCATCTGTAAACCGATGTTGAAAGGCAAATTCTCCTAATTGTATTGCTTGTTCTTTTTCTTCTGGTTGTAATGTTCGAAACTCCACTACTTGGCTCCCTTCAGCCACGTTCTTATTCGGAGAACTCCACTAAAAGATCACCGGCTTCGATTGTATCTTGTGCTTGTACATGTATGGATTTTACCGTGCCATCCTTAGGCGCTTGTACGGTTGTTTCCATTTTCATTGCCTCAGTAATGAGCAAGTGGTCTCCTTTCTTCACTTCTTCCCCATCACGGACGAGTACTTTTAAGATCGTTCCTGCATCGTTGCTCCGATATGCGCAGCGTTCTTTTTATCTGCTTTTACTTTTTCTCGAATGTCTGTTTTAATACTCCGATCTTTAATGACGACCTCACGAGGTTGCCCATTCAATTCAAAGTATACGATGCGATCCGCTTTTTCATCAGCTTCTGAGATGGAAATCAGTTTCACGATCAATGTTTTTCCTTCTTCTATCACGACTTCAATTTCCTCACCTAGCGAAGGCCATAGAAAAATGTCGGGGTGTCAAGGACAGACACATCGCCAAATCGATTTCTAAACTGCTCATATTCTTCGTACACTTTCGGATACATCGTATAGTTGAGAATGTCGTGAGCAGTCACTTCTCGATTTAGTTCTTCATACAACTGCCTACCGACTTCATCAAAGTCTACTGCTGACATATGACTGCCTGGGCGATCGGTTAACGGTTTGCGGTTTTTTATAATGATGTTTTGAAGCTCTTTTGGAAATCCACCAGGTGGCTGACCAATTTCACCGGCAAACAATTCAATGACCGATTCAGGAAAATCAAGTGATTCCCCTTTTTCAAAAATGTCTTCTTCAGTAAGTTCATTTTTGACCATGTATAACGCCATATCACCAACCACTTTGGATGATGGTGTTACTTTCACGATATCTCCAAACAATTGATTCACTCGTTGATACATATCCTTCACGTCGTCCCATTGTTCTTTCAAACCAACTGCCTTCGCTTGTTGAAGCAAGTTGCTGTATTGTCCCCCTGGCATTTCGTGCTCATAGATCTCAGGGTGTGGCGAGAGCAATCCATTTTCAAACCCTTGGTAAAAACCACGGACATCTTCCCAATAGCCTGTAAGCTTACGCGCGGATTGAATGTTTAAGTTAGGCTCTTTGCCCGTTCCACTTAATGCATAATATAAGCTTTCCATACTCGGTTGCGAAGTTGAACCCGCCATTGAACTAATCGCTGTATCGATAACGTCTACGCCTGCATCAATCGCTCGGCTGTACGTATATACCCCGTTGCCACTCGTATCATGCATGTGCAGATGAATTGGTAAATCAACGGTAGCTTTTAGTTCACCAATTAACTCAAAAGCGGCTTCCGGCTTTAATAATCCCGCCATATCTTTAATCGCTAAAATGTGCGCCCCTTCACTCTGCAGTGTCTTAGCTAACTGTTTGTAGTACTCGAGATTGTATTTCGTCCGGTTCGGGTCGAGAATGTCACCTGTATAACAAATGGCAGCTTCAGCGACTTTATCTGCTGAGCGCACCGCATGAATGGCTTGTCGCATCCCTTCAACCCAGTTCAATGAGTCAAACACACGGAACACATCAATTCCTGCATCCGCTGAACGCTTCACGAACTCCTCAATCACGTTGTCTGGATAATTCTTATATCCAACAGCATTTGCTCCTCGAAGCAGCATTTGGAAAAGTACGTTCGGCATCTTCTCTCTTAAATGAATTAAACGCTCCCACGGGTCTTCATGGAGAAAGCGCATCGATACATCATACGTTGCCCCGCCCCACATTTCCATCGAAAACAAATCAGGAAGCAAGTGTGCCGTTTCTTCAGCAATTGACGTTAAATCTTTCGTGCGAATGCGCGTAGCTAACAGTGATTGATGAGCATCACGGAATGTTGTATCTGTGATCATCGTCTTTTCTTGGTCTTTTAGCCACTTCGCCAACCCGTCTGGGCCGTGTTGTTCAAGTACTTGCTTCGTACCGCTTGGAAGCGGTTTGGTGAGATCCACATCTGGTATACGAGGTTTACTAAACAGCGGCTTGTCTTGTTTTTCCAAGTCAGGATAGCCGTTCACGATCGTTTCACCGATAAAGCTCAACATCTTCGTTCCCCGGTCTTTCCTTCTCGGGAACACAAACAATTCTGGTGTATCATCAATAAACGATGTATTATATTCTCCATTTAAGAACGACGGGTGACGAACCACATTCTCTAAAAACGATATGTTCGTTTTAATTCCTCGAATTCGAAACTCTCGCAAGTTCCGAATCATCTTCTCAGCAGCTACACCGAATGAAAGCGCCCACGTCGATACTTTGACGAGTAACGAGTCATAATGAGGCTAATGACCGCTCCTTGGAATCCGTTCCCAGCATCTAACCGCACGCCAAAGCCGCCGCTAGAGCGATAAGCCATAATTCGTCCCGTGTCTGGCATAAACTGATTTTCTGGGTCTTCTGTTGTGACTCGCGATTGAATTGCATACCCGTGTAAACTAACATCTTCTTGTTGTGGTAAGCGCAATTCTGGACCGAACAATGTCGATCCGTCGGCAACATACAGTTGGGCGTGTACGATATCTACACCGGTCACCATTTCGGTAATCGTATGCTCACTTGGATTCGCGGGTTAACTTCGATGAAATAAAACTCACCATCTTGTCCGAGTAAAAACTCGACCGTACCGGCATTCACATATTCAATGCTTTTGGCAAGGTCTAGCGCAGATTGGCAAATCCGCTCTCGTAAATCATTGCTAAGCCAATGCTTGGTGCGACCTCTACGACTTTTTGGTGTCTGCGCTGTACAGAACAGTCCCGCTCGTACAAATGCAACAAGTTTCCTGCGTGGTCACCGATAATCTGTACTTCAATATGCTTAGGATTTTCTATTAGCTTCTCAACGTATACCTCATCACTACCGAAAGCAGATTTCGCTTCTGAACGAGCACGCTCGAAGTTCTGAGCGAGTTCGGATGCTTCCCGAACAATCCGCATTCCTCGGCCACCACCACCAAGGCTTGCTTTTATAATAAATGGGAATCCGTGTTCATCCGCAAACGCTTCCACTTCTTCGATGCCTTCAACTGCTCCGTCACTGCCTGGTATAACAGGTATACCCGCTTGGATCGCTGTCGTTCTTGCTTTAATCTTATCGCCGAACATATTCAAATGTTTCGACTTCGGACCAATGAACACAATCCCTTCTTGTTCACAACGCTCAGCAAATTGAGTATTTTCTGCCAAAAAACCATAACCTGGATGGATGGCATCAACACCAATTCTTTTGGCTAAAGAAAGGATATTCTCAATATCTAAGTAAGCATCAATCGGCTTTTTTCCTTCACCGACAAGATAGGCTTCATCTGCTTTATAGCGATGAAAAGCGCCTGAATCCTCTTTGGAATACACAGCAACAGTACGAATGTTTAACTCCGTACATGCGCGAAAAATTCTAATGGCGATCTCGCCACGATTAGCAACGAGAACTTTCTTGATGTTCTTGAGCTTGCTCATAGTTATGTCTCCACCTCATTTTCTATATGTTTCACTTATCATAGCATGTGAGGCGGCTAAACGGCTAGAACGAAACCGTTTAGTGACGTTAAACGAACGACCTAACACCTTTAAATCGGGAAAAATAACAACAAAAAACCATTCTATGTATGTATAGAATGGAATCATTTATTCACTACAGTCGCTTCATGGAGAGCAGCCAACTGTCGTTCAAGCTCTGCTAAAATCTGTTTTCCGCTTGCTTCGTCAATGAGCTGTAAACGTATTGCAAAATCGATCTCGCGGGATAAGCCAAACATCTGTGTATCGAGTACTTCTTCATAAAGCGGGCATTGCGGCATCGTTAAGTTATCCATCTGTACTTCAATCAGCTGTCTGATTTTCTCAGCATCTGCTTTTAGGATGGCGAAGGCCTGCTCTCTGCTGTCCATCACAGTCTCCATATGCACATGCATCCCTCCAGTTTGAACTCTCTACTCATCATATCGGCTGAGCGATAAAAATGCAAGCAAGATTCAAAAAACCTGCCTTTAAAATATGCTTAAGTCATATTTTTGTGACAGATTTTTCAAAAGTTCAATCCCGACTTTACTATTTCCCTTCTCATCTAGCGGCGGACTGTAGATTCCAATACCTACACCTTGAGGCAATGAGCCTAAAATTGCACCCGACACACCACTTTTTGCAGGAATGCCTGATTTAATTGCGAGTTCACCTGAACTGTTATACATTCCACACGTCACCATGAATGTCTTTACGAGCTTGGCCACTTCCTTTGGAATGATCTGCCTCTGTTCATCCATAGCATACCCTCTAGTTCCCATAATAAGTCCGATGCGGGCGAGATGACAACAGGACACTTCGATAGAACATTGCTGAGTATACACACGGATCAAGTCATCAATGTCATCGTCAATGATGCCCTCCCCTTTTAAATAAAATGCCAAAGCTCGATTCTTATCTGTCGTCTCATATTCTGAATGAGCAACCTCTTGATTGATGCGAATGCTTGTGTCCCCAGCCACTGCCTGAACGAATGATAGAATGCGTTCACATCTTTCTTCAACGGTACGTCCTTTTATCATAGACGTAATCGCAAGCGCACCCGCGTTAATCATTGGATTTAACGGTTTTGCTTGGCGGGTGAGTTCTAACCTCGCCATTGAGTAGTAAGGGTCTCCTGTAGGTTCCATTCCGACACGTTTGAAAACTTCCTCTTCCCCGTGATCCATAATCGCTAACGCGAGCGTCAGGGTTTTTGAAACACTTTGAATCGTAAAGGTCGTACCGACGTCCCCAAAGCGGTGACAAGCCCCTTCTTTCGTAAACACCGAGCATGCTACCAGATTCGGGTCTGCCTCTTTTAAAGCCGGTATGTAATCCGCTACTTTCCCAGTCCGGCTTAACGGTCTTGCTTTTTCAATCATCTCTTCAATATCTGTTGCGGTTTGTAAAGCATGAATATCGATTGTAAGCGCCTCCTTCTACTTTCTTTATTCTAACCTTCCCTCATCGAAATAACCTAAAACAATCGAGTGGCAGAAAAGCCAAGAAGCTGTTAACATGAGAATGAAATGCTTGAAGGAGGACATCGAATGGACGCTCACATACTTACCTTATCAGGAAATACGAAATTCACTATTACACTCGATCCTACCGTATGGATCTTTGACAACCGTAAAGTTGATTTAGATACCTACTTTCATGAAGAATCGATAAGCGAAGCGAATAACGAACCAGAATTTGGCCCAAGAAGATGGCAAACCAATCAGATTCGCACAAAGAAAGAAGCCTCCATTGAAGGCTCCTATGGAATGAAGCTCTCACCTTTTATTGACAACGCTGAACCATCAGCCGGTGCAACTACGATTACCGCTGTCACAAAAGACGGAGAAGAGCATCAATCATCTCTAGACGTGGGTAAAGATTGGATTGCCTGCTTTTCCGAAGACGGAAAGGCGATTAAAGAAACGGGACCTCTTCACATCTACTTTGGAGATGGTCCAATCAACATGCTCCGATTACGCACGTCACTGCTCTACGAATTGATTAATTACAGCAAATCCGCAGCCAGTTGGGCGAGTGCAGAGCGCTCGCCTTTTTCTAATGTCGCATGCCCGCTTAACCGCTCATTTTTAAAACATTCAATCACGTACGTTAATCCATTGTTGTACGCATCTAAATACGGGTGATCAATTTGTTCAGGATCTCCGACGAGAACAATTTTGCTATTCTCGCCAACTCTCGTCAATATCGTTTTCACTTCATGCTTCGTTAAGTTTTGCGCTTCATCAATAATAATAAATTGCCCTGGTAAGCTACGACCGCGAATATACGTGAGCGCCTCTACTTGAATGGATCCCATTCCTGCTAGAATATGATCTAGCTCTTCTTGTTTATTCGTATTGAACAAATACTCCAAGTTGTCATAAATCGGCTGCATCCACGGACGTAATTTCTCTTCTTTTTCACCGGGCAAATATCCAATGTCTTTCCCCATAGGTACGACCGGTCTCGCCACTAACAATTTGTTGTACCGCGCCAAATCTTCCGTCTGATAGAGCCCTGCTGCGATGGATAGTAACGTTTTTCCCGTGCCTGCCTTACCTGCAAGCGTAATGAGCGCAATTGAAGGATCTAGCAACAACTCAACCGCCATCTTTTGCTGAACATTTCTCGGTTTCACTCCCCATATGTGCTCACGCTCAAAGCGTAAAGGTGCCAACATTCGTCCGTCCTCACTCACTTTAGCAAGCCCAGATACCGATGGTTTCACCGTATTTTTCAGAATAAAAAATGTGTTCGGCTCCGCTCCTTCAACGCCAACGTCACGGGTTTTCACATCCCCTAACTGATAAAACCGTTCCAACAGTTGCGGATCAACGTCAAGTTGGCGATACCCTTTGAATAAATCGTCATGGGCGATGACACGATCAAACAAGAAATCTTCAGCTTCAATCCCAAATGCTTCAGATTTAATTCTGACGAGCGCATCTTTGCTCACAACAATCACACGCTTTGGTTCATCGTACGTGTTCTGTTCAGTTTGCAGATTTAAAGCTAGAGCAATAATTCGATTGTCATTCGTTGCTAGCGGCAACGTTTCTTTCACTGCTTGATAAGAGCTGTGATTAAGTTCCACACGTAAATGGCTATTTTTACTAACGGTAATACCTTTGTGCAAGGGCCTTTTTCCCTTAGCTTATCTAGAATTCGTGCCACTTCTCTTGCATTTTTCCCAAGCTCATCCATGTTCTTTTTCTTGCCGTCAAGTTCTTCAAGAACAACGGCTGGAATGATGACATCATGATCTTTAAAAGAGAATAGTGCATAGGGATCTTGTAAAAGCACATTTGTATCAAGAACATAAATATTCTTCAATCGATTACCTCCCGGCATTGAGGTTTGGGCAAACCTCTCAGCAAACTTCTGCCTTACTTCTTTTTATGCAAAGAGAAGTTCAATGTTGACAAGTCTTTCAATTTCTGTCCGGGATTAGTAGAATAGAGGTATGTCTATTGAACAAAAAGGAGTAAAACAATGAGAGCAAAATGCTTGCTATGCGACCGAATTGATCGGCTTTCTGATGATGACCCCTTTACAAAGAAACTAAAAAACCGTCCGATTCACACGTATACGTGCCCGGACTGTTATGATCGTATCGAAAAACGAACAAAAGAGAGACGGGCAAACGGTCATTACCACGTCCCTCATCGTCAAGAAAACAACTTGTAATCAAACGCGTACACAACTGCCTGAGTTCGATCTTCTACTTCCAATTTCTGCAGTACATGACTGACATGTGTTTTCACAGTTTTAATCGTTATGAATAACTCTTCAGCAATGGTCCGATTCGATTTTCCTTCAGCCATGAGCTTTAGAATTTCTCTTTCTCTCGTTGTAAGTTGTTCATGAAGAGCAACTTGTGGGGTTTTGTATAAAGAGAGCATTTTTCCTTGCACTTTCGGATCAAGAACCGACTCCCCAGCGTACGTTTTGCGAATCGCATCGGCAATTTCTTTTGCACTACTCGTTTTCAACACATAACTAGAAGCACCGGCTTGTAATGCCGGTGTTAGCATCTCCTCGTCAACAAAACTCGTCACAACGAGCACTTTGGCTTCCGGCCACTTCTCTTTAATTTCCTTCGTAGCGTCCACCCCATTCACCGGACTCATCACTAAGTCCATAATAATTACATCCGGTAATAGTTGGAGTGCGCGTTCAACACCTTCACGTCCGTCACTCGCCTCGCCTATAACTTCAATGTCTGTCTGGGTCGATAAGTAAGCTGATACGCCTAGACGTACCGTCTCGTGATCGTCGACGAGTACTACAGATATCATTTATCCCCCTCCTCCTTTTCAATTAATGGCACACGTACTTCGATGCTCGTTCCACGATTTGGCACACTCATTAGCTTAAGCGTTCCTCCCATTTCTTCTGCTCTTTCTTTCATACTCGAAAGACCGTATCCTAAAGATTGTTCATGGACGATAAACCTACGCCATCATCGGTCACTTTCAAAAGGGCAATCCCGTCAACATGCTGATAGAAAATATCAACCGTCAACGCATTGGCATGACGAACAACATTCGCGACCGCTTCTTGGGCAATGCGAAACAGCTGATCTTCAATCCCCGTTAGAAGTCCTACTTCGTCTGTAACAGACACATGAAAATGAAGCGCATGATATTGCCTTAATCGCTCCGTGAACTGGCGGATCCCTTCAGAAAAGCTCTTGTTTTCCAACTGAATCGGACGCAATTGAAATAGCATTGAACGTAAGTCTGATTGTGCATCTGTAATCGTTTTTTCGATTTGTTGTAGTGCCAGCGCCTCGTCCTTCCCTTTTTGCTGTTCAACGTGAGCCGATAACAGCATGGAAGCGGCATACAATTGTTGAGAAACGGAATCATGTAATTCACGCGCGAGTCGATTACGCTCTTGTTCCACAATTTCTTGTTTCAGTGCCTTTTCGTTTTCTGACCAATCGTCAACGAGCCGTTGTGAGCGTTTCGCTTGCTCTTTTAAACGTTCATTTACTTGTGTAAAACGATCAACCACGATATTAAAATCGGCATCAACTCGCTTAATCTCTTGCTTTGCCTGATTGAGCCGGCCTTCCTCGGTTCGTTGCAACGCACTCGCCATCACGTCTACATTACGCCTCCAACTCCAAGATGTCGTGACGTTCATTAGCCAAATCGCGATAACTATTCCTATGACAATGTAAAAAAGCGGTGGGATGTATAAGTGTGAGCGTTCAATCTCAATCAACCAACCCCAATTCGGTGTTTCCACGTAAAACTCAACAATGAAGAAAAAACTAGTCATGAGCAGCAAAATGATGAGCAGATGATAAAAACGTAATCGCCCTATGGCTTTCATCGTTGCCTCACCTCCACATCTCCTGCAACGAGGGACGTGTAGATTCTGACTCGCCTCGTATTGCTCTCATATTGCTTAGAGTGTTTCGTTACACTTTGATTAAAACCCGTTTCAAAATGTTCCAATAGCCGCGTTTCTCCAAAAAAAGATGAATGATGGACCATTACACCTACATCATAAGGCAAATATACGGTCACTTTTCCTATGAATCCACGGACGATAACGACCGTGTCGCCAGAAGGAAGGACGGTATTCTCAAAGTGAATGGTCGTCTCCCCCAAACCGAGAAGGATATTGATGTCTTCCGAGTGAAAGTTTTCTTCATTAATTTGTTGTGAACCGACGAGCATCGTTTGGAAGTACGGTTGCCGGCGAGCATCCGCGATGTCTCCTTCGGTATCCAACGTCACTTGAACGTTTTTATTTCCGGCCCTACTTTTCCAAAACGCATACAAAAGATAGATGGCAATAAGAAAGATCGCAATGCGAAACACATAAGAAGAGAACACGCTTAAAGCCGCAATAATCAGGCCGAGAAGGACAAGCCACTTCCCGTGCCTAATCCGTTTAGAACTAAGCCCAAAATAAACGAGCAAAATCGCACCGATTAGGAAGAAGATCGGTTGAAAACGAAAAATCAGTTCAAGAAGAATTAAAATGATGAGTCCGAAAAGGATATAGGCAAGCAGTGGATTATTTGAAGAACTCATCATCAATCACCTTCTCTTTATGTAGTCGGAAGCGGGGAACGAATCTAGCATCCCTCTCCCCCGCTATTAGTATATCGAATCATTGCTTAGAATGCTCGTTCTGCTCCTCCAGCAATCGAAATCTCTCATCCAGTTCACTATTTTCGGCTGTAAGGTCAACATACTCCGTAGATGTTGCGTCTTTTTCATCTTCTCGCTCATCGGTTTCTTTAAACCAATGACGAATCATTTTCTCAGCTTTTTCTTCCTCTGTGCGTGCATGTTCAGAAAGGTGCTGTCTTTTTAAATTTTTCTTCAGAAAATGGAGCTCTCTTACACGCTTTTCAATGTTTTTCACCCGTGTTTTTTGTTCTTCAACCGTCACCTCATAATCGGTAACGAGCTCCTCGTAACGCACCACTTCTTGATGAGCGAGTGCAATAAGTTCTTCCTCTCCAGCAGATACGGCCATTTGCTTTTGCTTCGCTCTCTTTGCCATCATCTCTCTTGATTGGTCGAGCTCTTGCAAGAAATATGCTTCTAGTTGCTGTTGTTCATCTAGCTTTTCTCGAGTTGCCGCATCTGTTTATCTAATTTATTCAGTTCTTGCTCGACCGGAAGATTTGAAGTGACCTTCGGTTCCCTTTTTTCAAACAGCTGGTCTAAGTCTTGTGTAATTTGATCTTTTAGATCTTGAAAAAATGTCATGTTCATCATCCTAACCGAGAGTATTTTGTGTCCAATGTCGAATGGGAGTGCAGTGTCCAACGCTCATATAAACGAACGAGCAAATAGACAGCTAGAAAACCGAGTGCCCCAAAGAGATTGCTAATGCCAATGAAAAATCCAACGACGACGAGCGTCCAGCACAACAATTTCACCCAAGATTTTTCTTGAATGCCCGCTTGACGGTAACCGACATACATGAAAAGAGCACCAACAGAAAAACCAATCATCGGTCCAAGTGTAGCGATAACGACAAGAATTAATACGATCGCGGCAATTATCGCAAATATATGCCTACTCAACAGCGTTCACCTCCTTTTCTTCTTCTTTACATTGTACGAAGACGCAGCGCCTCAAAAAATGAGCTGGAGTCGGATTTCGTCTACGCCTGTAGACTGATATTCACATCAGACCGACAAAAAAACCGATCAACTCCAATGGTTACATTGAGATTGATCGGTTGATTCATTTTATGATTCGGTTTGTTCTTGCCCAGCTTTTTGCTTTTTGTGCATTCTCAGTCGAAGTCGATAAATCCCGAGCACTAGCGCGGCGGCAATTAACGATTCTACAATCGGCATAAAGATGGCGAAGAATGTGAGCATGATCGCTCCAAACAGTAAAGCTCCGTACACAACGATGTTTTTCATCAACGACAGCTTTCTTGCAAATCCTAAATTAAACACGAGAATGCTCATGACGACGACGGCCAAGTATAATAGCCAAAACCCCATCGCTGCGTTCTCATGAATATTCATAATGCCAGCAGCCCAAGAAACATCATCAATCGTCATTTCCGGTCCTTGCATGGCGAATCCTCCTTTTGCTAATTACGTTGAGATTTTCTTTTTGCGTTTCGTTTCACGTTCTCTCATGGAGGTGTCTAACGTTTTCTTACGCAGACGAATCGACGCCGGTGTCAACTCGCAGTATTCATCATCACCTAAATACTCAAGCGCTTCTTCAAGCGTGTGAATGCGCGGGCGCTTTAGTGTCGTTGTTTGTTCTTTCGTGGCAGACCGAATGTTGTTCGCCGCTTTTTCCTTCGTAATGTTCACGGCAAGGTCGTTGTCACGATTGTGCTCACCACAAATCATGCCTTCATATACTTCTGTTCCTGGTTCAATGAACATAACTCCACGATCTTCTAATTGCAACATGCTATACGTTGTCGCTTTGCCTTTTTCATTCGCAATCAGCACCCCTTGACGTCGACCTGCAATCTGACCGTCAAAAGCTTGTTGATACGAGTCAAATGAATGGTTAATAATGCCGTATCCTTTTGTTTGACTCATAAACTCCGTAGAATACCCAACGAGTCCTCTGGAAGGAATCTTAAACTCAAGACGTACTTGTCCATCGCCTTGTTGTTCCATGTTGAGCATTTCACCTTTTCGTTCGCCGAGCGACTCCATGACAGATCCAGTGTAAGCTTCAGGAACATCGACTTGAACGTGCTCATACGGTTCACATTTTACGCCGTCAATTTCTTTTATGATGACTTGAGGTTTAGAAACTTGTAGTTCAAAACCTTCACGTCGCATATTTTCAATTAAAATCGACAAATGTAACTCCCCGCGACCTGAAACGGTCCACGCATCTGGAGAATCCGTTTCTTCGACTTTCAAGCTCACATCTGTTTCTAATTGACGATATAAACGCTCTTCAAGCTTACGGCTCGTCACATGATCTCCTTCACGACCAGCAAACGGACTGTTGTTCGCAAGAAATGTCATTTGTAACGTCGGCTCGTCAATTCGGACAGGAGCAAGCGCTTCTATCTTTCCTTCTAACAGATGGTTTCCCCAACGTTAATATCATCCACACCTGCAAGGGCAATAATATCTCCCGCAGAGGCATGCTCAACCTCGACTTTCTCTAAGCCGTGGAAGCCAAACATCTTACTTACACGGAACGTATGCTCACTTCCGTCGCGTTTGACGACGACACAACGATCTCCTTTAGACACTTCTCCACGGAAAATTCGGCCGACACCAATTCTTCCAAGAAAATCATTATATTCAAGCATCGTCACTTGAAACTGCAACGAATCTTCAATGTTATCTTTTGGTGAAGGTACTTTGTTTACAATCGCATCAAAGAGTACTTCCATCCCTTTTGTATCAGTGTCCTCAGGTAACTTAGCGGTTCCTTGGACCGCAGACGTATACACAACCGGGAAATCAATCTGGTCATCGTTGGCACCGAGTTCAATGAATAAGTCCAGTACCTCGTCAACGACTTCTTCAGGACGAGCAGCATCACGATCAATTTTGTTTACGACAACAACAGGCGTAAGTTCCTGAGCCAATGCTTTCTTCAATACAAAACGTGTTTGCGGCATGCACCCTTCGTAGGCGTCTACGACGAGCAAAACGCCATCCACCATTTTAAGAATGCGCTCCACTTCTCCACCAAAATCAGCGTGACCTGGCGTATCAAGGATGTTAATCTTCGTGTCGTTATATTTAATCGCGGTATTTTTTGCAAGTATGGTAATTCCGCGTTCTTTCTCAAGGTCATTTCGGTCCATCGCACGTTCAGATACTTGTTCATGTGCTTCAAACGTTCCAGATTGCTTCAGCATCTCATCGACAAGCGTTGTTTTTCCATGGTCAACATGGGCAATAATTGCGATATTACGCAAATCGCTTTGTGTTTTCACTAGGCGTACTCTCCTTATATACCGTTACTTGAACTGTTCAACTTTTCTATTCTACCATAAATGTTCTCTCA
The DNA here is from genome assembly GCF_000698105.1 of Geomicrobium sp. JCM 19037. Taxonomy (NCBI): domain Bacteria; kingdom Bacillati; phylum Bacillota; class Bacilli; order Caryophanales; genus Geomicrobium; species Geomicrobium sp. JCM 19037. The sequence goes on from NZ_BAWZ01000016.1 coordinate 60,769, forward strand.
ACTCTATACACGCTCCTCTTTCATTTTGTGAGGAATTGCTTTACACTAAACATATTGAATGAAAAAGCAGGTGAGACAATGAAAAACATCCAATGGCCCGTATTATTTATGGCAGTGCTTGCTGTTTTAGGTATTTCAACGATCGGCGTCGCGGTTGCAGAACGAAGCATCTGGATTGCACTGCTTGCCTTAGTTATGATTGCGTTTGCTTTTATCGGCTCTTCAAAATACCGACAAAGTAAGACGGCCTCTTAACGTCAAGAACTCGGACTCAGCATCTTTTAGCTGAACCCGAGTTCTTTTTATGTTTCATTTAAATACGCCAACATTTTCGTTTTCACTTGTTCATCTGCGGCTAAATACGTACACTCTCGGTCGAAGTGGAGCACGCCACCATCCAATTGGCAACAAGCGCCCCCTGTCTCTTCAAGAAGTACTGCCGCCGCCGCATAGTCCCACGGCGACAGCCTAAGGCTGACGTAGGCGTCTAACCTGCCTGCAGCTACGTATGCACTTTCAAGTGCTGCGGATCCATAGGAACGAACCGCCCGCACTTCTCGGACAATGTTTGCGAAGGCATCCTTCATCTTCTCATCTGCCCGACCGACGAGCCAGCGTGCATTAAACCCAATGATCGCTTGGTCAAAACGAACCGGGCGTCTGTTTGGTAGCCGCTTTCCATTCACATATGCCCCTTGTCCACGAACAGCGGTAAACCATTCGTTCGCCTGCACATCATAAATGATGCCAATATGACCGACGCCTCCTTGATAAATGCCTATAGAGATCGCATAGTTCATCGCTTGATGTACGAAATTCGTCGTCCCATCGATCGGATCAATAAACCATGTTACCGCATGCGGGTCGACATTCGCTTCGTCACCTTCTTCACCAACGATGTCGTGATTGGGATAATTGCGAGTAACCTTCTCAGTTAATATTCGTTGAACTTCGATATCTTTATCTGTCACCAAATCGTCGGCATCTTGTTTCGTATCAATGTGCAGCTGCTCCCGTTCAACCGTGCGAATACGCTCAGCAGCCTCCATTACGAAAGATATTGCCTCGTCTTTTAGCTCAGACCAGTTAATTGCGTCCACAGCTGCACTCTCTCTGTTAGAGTCACCACGACATTCACTGAACGACCGGTGATACGCTCCATCTCTTTACTTATAACACTTCTGTAACGATCCTCAATCCATGCTTTTGTACGTGAGTCTTTCGCTTGTATGTAAAACGTGTCGTTTTTGTATGCGATGGGCTTTAGGTGCACGAGCCACGTCTCATAACTAGGCTTACTGATTTCTTTTTGGATGACACCTAATACGTCTTCCCATAATTTCTCTGGTGACAACAACGGATAGCCCTCCTAATAGTATGTACATTCATGTGAAACACGTTTGACTGACCATATCAATTCCCTTCATTTTATCTCACAAAACCTAGAATGTAAAAAAGCGAGCTTCTGCTCGCTTCCGTCAATCAACCCTCTAGTCTGAGTAATTCTTTTGCCAATTCTTTGAGTTTATTCTTCGCTTTTGTGATTCCATCAGAATCATTATTCATCATGTAGTCGTGGAGGGTAACGAGCTCATAATCAATTTCAAGTCGAACTACCGGTATGCGTTTCTCTGCATCTGTTCTTTTCAGCGTCTGAATGACTTGTTCCATCACAAACACCCCTCATTTTTTGGGACTCCCACCATCCTACTTAGCGGTAAGCCAAGTTTCTCTAGTCAAAAGCAATATGATTAAAAATTCTGATTTTGATAATTATATCATATGCGCTTTAGAAATTAAATGTCATTATATTTATCACTTTTAGGTGTCCCCCTAGCTTACATTTGATCTCAGGCATAAAGGCGCTATCATCAAGATAGACAAGCTTTGAAAGGAGTAACAACCATGTCAAACACTGGCTTTACAACAAAAGATTTTAACGTCTTTACGATCCCTGGATTAGAGCCTCGAATGGAAGCACTACAGGAGCAAATTCAACCGAAATTCAAAAACATTGGCGAACGTTTAGTTTCTGAAATATCTTCCTTAACTGGAGAAGAAATGTTTTTACACATCGCCAAACATTTAAGAAGAACGACCAATCCCCCTGATGATTCATGCTAGCCATCGCACCAGATAAAAGAGGGTATAAAAAGCACCCACATTTCCAACTCGGCTTGTTTGATGACCACCTGTTCATCTGGTTGGCATTCATTTATGAATTGCCGAACAAAAAAGAGATTGGCGAAGCTTTTTGAATGATTTGAACACGATAAAAACTTTACCGAATGACTTTGCAATTTCAACCGATCATACGAAAAAATCTGCCGAACAAATCGGTGACCTAACCGAATCAGATCTCGAGAAAAAAGTAATTCGGTTCCGTGATGTGAAAAAAGGCGAATTTCTTATCGGTCAGCAACTCACACCAACTGACAGCCGTGTTCAAGATGAGGAAGAACTTATAAAAACAGCTATCGACACGTATGAAACTTTACTTCCCTTATACCGTAAGAGCCTAACCCGCTAAAAAAGACTGTGCGCTGCACAGTCTTTTTTTACATCGTAATTCGGTATTCACGTTCTTCGTCTAGCGCTCGTTTAACGACAGTCCAAGTGTTCGTATTCGCTTGGTCATCATACGCTTTAAAGTGGGTTTTCTCTTCACTCTTCGAAGGAACGACAGCCTTAAATGCCTCATATGCGTCTTTAACGTCACCTGCTTTCACACCTGAGCCGTACGCATATTCAATCTGTGTAAAAAAGTTGGCCACAGTTACAATTTCATCTTGATTCCAATCCACAGATAACGGAATCGAGACCGAACGTTCGTCCATATGATCGTCTCCTTTCCATAATTCCCATCATACAAAAAAAAGAAACGGATGGAAACCATCCGTCTCGTGCTATTTCTTCTTACGTTTATTTTTGCAAGCTGTACAACTACTATAAAGCGTTGTCATTTTATCACTTTTATAATGTTCGATCGTACAATCACACGTTTGACAAATAATCATTGCCATTATAAGCACCCCTTATGAAAGCGTTTGTAATTTCCTTATACTCATAATATGATGTCACAATTCATTTGTCAACGGCTAATTGTATAACACAATAACACTATATATTTGATTAGCATAACTTTTTATCGTTATTGCTTTAATACGTGCATATATGCATCATATTTAGCGAAGAAAAGATCGTTTTGTGTGCCGAATAACAGATTTCATCATTCGATATCGTACCATCGTCGTTCCCTTTTTTGTAAATGTGCGAGTAACAAGGATTTTCTTAGCCGCTTTCTATATAGGAAGAACCTTAGATTTCCCTAATTTGCGCTATTGGTCGCTGCTTTCCATTACAGGCAGATGCTTGCACTCCGGAGTATAAGGGCAACATCGGCGGCCACAATACGCCCACCGTGTTTTCTTTGCACTCCAAAGCACAAGTGCAACATCGGCGGCCACAATACGCCCACCGTGTTTTCTTTGCACTGGAGGACACAAGTGTCCAATCTATGTTACATGTGATTAGATGGGGACCGACTAAAAATGGTCTCTCATTCAAGAAATTCTCATCATGGACGTGGGATTGTGATTAGAGGCTATGGAATTGGCTCCCATATCAAAATTAAATCCATTTGAAAAAAATTCATACCGATTCGCTGTTGCCACCCGTGCTTTTATGGTGAGTCACCATAAAATAACTTGGGAATGACTTCAAAACGAACTGCTTGTTCAATCCGAAGGGCCTGTCCGGAACAGAAAACTTACATCTACGCCATTTAGTTCCTGACAAAGGGTCTGTCCGGAACGAAAAACTCACTTCTATGCCATTTGGTTCCGGACATAAAGTTGATAGTATGATAACGGTTCTTCTCTGCGTGCTTGTTCAGTGAAGAGGCGTTTGTTTGATGGTACGAAACGAGGCTATGGCATGTAGCATGTCTTCGTTTACCGAGAATTTCTTATGCTCTTTTAAGAAAATGTGTTATGTAATTCGCTCATATTCATTCCCTCTGTCTTCTTATATAAGTCGTTGAAAATTGTAGCAACATACGCGCTAATTATTAAGTTGACTTCTGAAACGTCCGGAATCGAAGAAAAAGCGTAACAGATATGAATCTGTTACGCTTTTTGTGAGCACATCAAAGGGGAGGCTCTGTTAGTCTTCATCGATATTTTCAATTTTAATTTCGTGAGGATTAACAAACCCGTAGCCTTGCTCTTCTAAACCTATAATAATATCTTCTAAAGCATCATTCGTATGTTCTAAGTCGTGCATTAGAATATTGGCACCAGCGCCAAGTTCAGGTGCATTAAGTGTGTCTTCTGCAAACTTCTCAGCGTTTCCAATGTAGTCAGCTTCCCAATCAAATCCAAACGTCCAATTCATGCCAACCATACCTTCTTCTTCCAATAGCTGCCAGCTATAGTCGGTATTCTGACCAAACGGCGCTCTAAAGAAATCAGGTCGCTCCCCTGTAATTTCCTCAATCTGATCGTTAACTCCTACAATTTCTTCTCGTTGTTCTTCTTCAGATAGATCCGGAAGGCTTGGATGTCCATACGTGTGATTCCCAATGGCATGGCCGAGCTCCTCAATTTGGAGAAGTTCTTCTTGTTCTTCTGATTCTGTTAATCTCATTCCATTCACAAAGAAAATCGCTTGAATGTCATGCTCATGCAATAATTCTGCCATTTCTAAGCTATATTCTTTCGGGCCATCGTCAATCGTAATAAGTACCACGTCTTCGGGTGCATCGTCAATCGGATCAATGGAATACATCGTTGGGTTTACTTCATATCGTATTTCTACATCTTCTTCTATGTCTTCTTCATCATCTTCGGTTTCATCTTCGTCGTCCTCTTCCGGAAGCTCGACCTCTTCGTCATCAGCGGCTTCATCCTCATCCTCAGATGTAGGTTCTTCAGTTCCTTCTGCCTCTACATTCTCATTGCCTGCTTGTTCCGTATCATCAGCACACGCCGCGAGCAGTAGTGCTGATGCTGCTCCGAGTGCAAGCATACGCTTTGGCTTTCTCATGTTGACACCTCCAAGATTTTACAATACCCGTCTCCATCTTACACTAATCGACGAACATTGTAACACCATTTTTTTAAGGAAAACGCCGAAACTTTTTTCAGTCCGGATTATCACTTGCAAAAAATGGGTATAGAGACGTTATACGGACAACTCCATAACTGTGTTTACTAGCAAAAGTTTCCTTGATCGTTACAAATACATCTCGATGCTTTCGATCGTGTTACAGTTTGTTTATTCCAGCAAATTGGGAATTCACACATGCTATCATAAATATAAAGAGAAGAAATAAGGAGTGAGGACTCTTTTATGAGACAATATACATTACCGTTCGTCCGCTTCGGTTCGTTACTTCTTCTTAGCTTAGTTCTTGCTTCTTGTACCCACGGTTCCATACATGAACTTGATGCAGTCGCAAGTGATGAAGACACGGGTCATGATGAACCATTTGTTGTGCTCGTCTCTAACGATGAAAACATAGATACTGAAAAGCAATATTACGAAGCACTCCTAACCATACAAAATGAACGGTCCAATGAAACAGCCGTTAACATTTTAAACGCAGATGACCATCGTACATTTATCGAAGACCATGAAGTGGAAAGTTTCCCTACGCTTATCCTCGTCGCAGGTCAACCTCCGCACGAACAAGTAAATGGTGATTTAGCGAATGAAGACTTGATGTATATCTTAAGAAACCATTACGAGTAATCCTAACAAAGAGGGGAATTGCCGACCGGCAACTCCCCTCTTTGTTTTGTCATTTGCAAAAATCACCGTGCCAAGAGATTGGCACGGTGATTTTTATATCGATCAAACTATTTAATATGAATTGGTGTTCCGATGGCGACTTCCGCTGCTTCCATTGTAATCTCACCTAGTGTTGGGTGAGCATGGATCGTCATCGCCACATCTTCTGCGGTCATGCCTGCTTCAATTGCAAGACCAATTTCTGCGATCATATCTGATGCACTAGGTCCGGCAATTTGCGCACCGATGACAAGGCCATCTTCACTGCGCGTAATGAGCTTCATGAAACCGTCTGAATCGTTAAGTGAAAGGGCACGACCATTCGCTTGGAATGGGAATTTCGATGCTTTAGCATCAAAACCTGCTTCTTTCGCTTCTTCTTCAGAATAGCCAACAGATGCCAATTCGGGCTCTGTGAACGCAACGAGTGGAATACCAAGATAATCAACTTCACTCGCTTCACCTGAAATGACTTCAGCAGCAATTTTACCTTCATAAGATGCTTTATGAGCAAGTTGTGGTCCGTCTACGATATCGCCGATAGCGAAAATGTTGTCCACGCTTGAGCGAAGTTTCTTGTCTGTTTTGATGAGTCCACGATCTGTAAGGTCAACACCGATTTGCTCAAGACCAAGCTCATCAGTGTTTGGGCGACGGCCAACAGATACGAGCAAGTAGTCTGCTTCAATCTTCTGCTCTTCGCCTTTAACGTCTACAGAAACTGTAATGCCTTCATCTGTTTCTTCTACACCTGAAGCTTTTGCTTGTGTAATGAACTCAACGCCTTTGCTCTTGAGGCGACGTTGTACAAGTTGAGCCATCTGCTTTTCAAAACCGCCAAGAATCCGCTTCTCACCTTCAAGAACGGTAACTTCACTGCCAAGATTAGCATAAGCACCAGCGAGTTCAACACCGATATAGCCACCGCCGATAACGACAAGACGCTTTGGAACTTCTTCAAGAGCAAGTGCCCCTGTAGAAGTACCGACACGATCGCTTAAAGGAAACGCTGGTAATTCAATTGGACGTGAGCCCGTTGCAATGATACAGTTTTTAAACTTGTACGATTGAGAATTGTAGTTTTCTCCAGAGACACGAACCGTGTCCTTAGCAGAGAAATACGCTTCGCCTTTAACGATATTCACTTTGTTCCCTTTAAGAAGTCCTTCAACGCCACCCGTAAGCTTTTTAACGACGCCAGACTTCCACTCTTGAACTTTAGAGAAATCTAAAGAAACGTTTTCAGTCGTAATGCCTAACTCATCGGTACCATGCGCCTTTTCAAAACGGTGACCCGCTTCAATTAACGCTTTTGAAGGAATACAACCGACGTTTAAACAAACGCCACCCATATCTTCTTTTTCTACGATCGTCACTTTTTGTCCAAGTTGAGCGGCACGGATGGCTGCTACATAGCCACCCGGTCCCGATCCGATAATGAGTGTATCTACTTCTTCTGCTAAATCCCCTACTACCATTTATTACCCCTCCATTATTATGCGTTCTGGATCGTTAAGCAAACGCTTCACGTGGTTTAAAGCATTTTGTGCAGTCACACCGTCAATCAAACGGTGGTCATAACTTAATGATAAAGCAAGCATTGGTCGAACGACAACTTCTCCGTCTTCAACAACTGCTTTTTCTTCAATTCTTCCGATTCCAAGAATCGCTACTTCAGGGTGATTAATGACTGGAGTGAACCATGCCCCGCTGGCAGAACCAACGTTCGAAATGGTACTTGTTCCTCCTTGCATATCGCCGCTTGTAAGCTTACCGTCCCTTGCTTTCACCGCAAGCTCTGAAATTTCGGATGCGAGCATAAACACAGACTTACGGTCTGCTTCGCGAACGACGGGCACAACGAGACCACGATCCGTGTCTGCAGCAATCCCTACATTATATTGCTTTTTGTACACAATTTCTTCATTCTCGTCGTCAATCGACGCATTGAGTGCTGGATACGCACGCAGTGCAGACGTATACGCTTTTACGACATATGGCAAGTACGTTAGCTTAATATCTTGGTCAGCAGCAATCGGCTTGAATTTCTTACGGTTTGCAACAAGCGCACTTACTTCAACTTCATCCATGTGCGTAACGTGTGGAGCTGTATGCTTACTGTTAACCATTGCTTTGGCAATCGCTTTACGAACACCTTTTAGCGGTTCACGCTCTTCTGTAACCGTCGAAGTTGTCGTCTGCGTTGCCGAAGACTCTTCTTTTGCTTCTGTTGTTTCTTCAGAAGCCGAAGTACCCTCACCAGAAAGGTGGGCATCGATGTCTTCTTTTAAAATACGACCATTTTTTCCGCTACCGGTTACTTGTTGGATCGTTACGTCGTTCTCTCTTGCGTATTTACGAACCGTAGGCATCGCAATAACACGCTTCGACTCATCTTCAGTAGACGTTTCTTCTTTTGACGCTGACTTCGTTTCATCTGACTTAGCATCTGAAGGCTCTTCTTTTTTCTCTTGCTCTTGCTCTTGCTTTTGTTCTTGCTCTTGGTCGTTGTCGCCTTCATCTTCGCCATCATCGCCACTGCCGTCATCAATGGTCAAAATCACTTCACCAACCGTAGTTGTCGTGTTTTCGTCTACTTTTATCTCAAGAACGGTACCGTCGACAGGAGATGGAATCTCCACAACAGCTTTATCGTTTTGTACTTCACAAAGCACATCATCTTCTTCTACTTTGTCACCGGCTTTGACGAACCATTTTACAATTTCGCCTTCATGAATGCCTTCGCCGATATCCGGCAGTTTAAATTTATATGCCATCGTTTCGTACCTCCTTTTCTTTACCGCTCACTAAAACTCGATCGTTTCTTTCGCTTTTTCATAGATGTCTTCAGCATTCGGTAGCCAAGCATCTTCATCTGAAGCAAATGCATACACCGTATCTGGTGCAGCAATACGACCAACAGGTGCTTCTAAGTGAAGAATTGCACGCTCACTGATTTCTGCAGAAACGGTTGCGGCAACACCTGCTTGACGCTGTGCTTCTTGTACGACCATCGCACGATTTGTCTTTTTCACGGACTCAATGATTGTTTCTAAGTCGAGTGGGCTTACTGTGCGCAGATCAATGACTTCAGCATTGATGTCTTCTTCAGCAAGCTTGTCAGCCGCTTTTAGCGCTTCATGAACCATTGCGCCGTAGCTCACAATCGTAATATCTGTTCCTTCACGCTTAATATCTGCTTTTCCAATTTCAATCGTATATTCCTCATCCGGAACTTCTCCTTTAAATGAGCGGTACAACTTCATGTGCTCAAGGAATACGACAGGGTCGTTGCTGCGAATCGCTGAGATGAGGAGTCCTTTTGCATCATAAGGAGTTGAAGGAATAACGACAGAGATTCCTGGTGTTTGTGCAATTAAGCCTTCGAGGCTATCGGAGTGTAGCTCTGGCGTCTTCACTCCCCCACCAAATGGTGCACGAATGGTAACCGGACTGCTGTAATGACCGCCAGAACGGTAATGCGTACGAGACATTTGCCCTGCTACACCGTCCATCACTTCAAATAAGAATCCGAAAAACTGGATCTCCATAATTGGGCGAAAACCTGTAAGACCAAGACCAATTGCGAGACCACCAATACCAGACTCAGCGAGCGGTGTATCAAAAACGCGGTCTTCACCAAATTCTTCTTGTAAACCTGACGTGGCACGGAATACACCACCGTAATGACCCACATCCTCACCGAAAAGGAGGACGTTTTCGTCATTTTTAAGCTCCGTGCGCATGGCTTCAGTAATTGCTTGAATCATTGTCATTTCCGCCATAATTATTTCGACTCCTTCGCACGATAATATTCAAGTTGTTCTTGTAAGTTAGGTCCGAGCTCGTTGCCCATAATCTCAATGAGTTCGCTTACTTTTTGACGTGGCGTTTCATCTGCTTCTTTAATCGCCGCTTTTACATCCGCTTTCGCTTGCTCTACAATCTCATTCTCTTGATCTTCAGACCAGATCCCTTTTTCTTCCAAATATTTACGGAAGCGAACGAGTGGATCTTTTTTCTCCCATGGGTCGTTCTCATCATCGGTACGATACCTCGTCGGGTCGTCACCAGATAGAGAGTGCGGCCCGTAACGGTAACAAAGCGTTTCAATAAGGGTAGGACCGTTCCCTGAAATTGCATTGTCACGCGCTTTTTTTGTTGCAGAATAAACAGCTAACACGTCCATACCGTCTACTTGAATGCCTTCGATACCTGCTGCAACAGCTTTCTGAGCAACTGTTGATGCGGCACTTTGCTTTTCTACAGGTACAGAAATTGCGTATTGATTGTTTTGTACGACGAAAATCGCTGGTGCGTTAAATGCACCTGCAAAGTTCATTCCTTCATAGAAATCGCCTTGTGAAGCACCACCATCACCTGTATACGTAATGACGACGTTTTCTTTATTCTTTTTCTTAAGACCTAGGGCAATTCCTGCTGCTTGTACGATTTGTGCCCCGATAATGATCTGTGGCATAAGGACGTTAATGCCTTCCATTTGCCCGCCTTTGTAATGTCCTCTAGAGAAAAGATATGCTTTTGAAAGCGGGTAACCATGCCAAATGAGTTGTGGAATGTCACGATATCCCGGTGCAATCCAGTCTTCTTTATCCAACGCAAAATGTGATCCGAGCATTGAAGCTTCTTGCCCAGCAACTGGTGCATAAAAACCGAGTCTTCCTTGACGGCCTAACGAAACCGCACGTTGGTCAGCAACTCTCGTATAAACCATGCGCTTCATGAGTTCTTTTAGCTCGTCATCACTTAGTTCAGGAACAGCGTCTTCATTTACGATTTTACCGTCCTCGTTTAGAATCTGAAAAGTTTCGAACTTATTCTCTACTGCTTCAATTGTCTTTTCAGCCAAAACGGCTCACCTCTTTCATTTATTATCACACACGTGAATCATTGAACGTACGAAAAGTCACTACTTGTAACGTACCCTCAACAAACAGATTTCAACCTTTTTCTTTGGAGAATTCTGTTTCAATTCATCACGCTAAAAAACTAATACACAATCACTCCATTTCAGCATACATGATCTTCAATTCATTCGTCAATGTATTATAACCAGTTCTATTGTTTAGCCAGTGTAATATTTTAAATATACTAAAAATATAACCCTGTTATATATCATACTCCAATAATTGTTTCGTAATAGTAATACAGATGTAGCAATTTCCTGTTTTATGGAGCCGACACCATTCGATAAACTTGTGCTTTCCAGTCTTTTAGTTACGCAGGCATCATCATAGGGACATTTGTTTACGTATTCACCTATCATGAGCCTCTTGCTATGTGAGGGAGGGTTTGCTTATTCTCGTTGGTGTAAAGCGGTTGTCACGTAATTAAAGGTAGGTGGACTTATTTAAACACAATCAATAGCCTGTGTAGCCTTTCTACATAACATGTTGCTTGGAAGTAAGCGCGGCACTACATTTTTGTAACACTTGTACTAAGAAGTTGATCTCTTTTCGGGCCGTTTGTGACGAAGAGCGTTCAATGATTAGCCCGCTATGTAATGAGTCAAGCTTCATCCCTATCGTGCCACACATCATTCGCAGTCTCCAGTGGCAGACACTTGACTGCGGATTGTATGACTTGTGTAGTTTCAAATGCTGTAGCAAAACACCCCTATAGCTTTGCTTAACTTACTGAAAAAGGGAATTTCCACATCGCCCATGCCGAGGCCGTTGAATCTCGTGCGACCTTCTAATGAACATGTCGTTATATCGCGACTTGTTCACGTTATAGGAATGAATGAGTGATTATGTGTTTCGCCTTGACTGTTCCAGCGTTTATTGACATATAGCAATCTACACGAGTGAAATTAAAGAGATTCATTCGGCTACAAGATCGGGATTTACAATGATAATTAGCCGTACATATACGTGCCACTTCCGTGGACTGAGCATTTTCGGGGGCGCGGGACGAAAATCTTACCATAGATTGACCAATGGTAAGATTCTATATAGAAAGAACTTAATTTTTTCCTACTTGCACAGTTGGGTTGGAAGGGTAGCACGGTGCTGCTTGCTATTTTGCGCGCTAGTTTGTTTAAACTTGCGCGCAGATTCCAGGCTGAAGTGCCAACGACATGTCGGCCCCAGCGGGGCCGAAGCCAAACCGGACTCGGTTCGGCGCGGCTCGCGCCGGTATCATATGGATACTTCAGGGCGAGGATGTACATGTGACTTTGTCATCTGTTACCGAGTTCAGTTATTCTGTTCCCTAGTTTAGGAAAATGCACCGCTTTTCTTGCGATTTCCCCCAACTTGCGAACAGTTCGGTGGCAACTCGAGCACAGTTTCCACTTTACCTAGCTTACCACTGGTTCTTGAAGAAATTATTTAGTCCAACTTATATAGCCTAAAAAGCAAGCAAATTTGAGAAAACTCTACCATAGCGGATTACTACCTCATTCAGCGTCCTCATCCTCTGTGTTAATGACCAAATGAAGTATTGTTTATTTCATTAATATAAGAACGGGACACTATTTTTTCAGCTCGCTCGCCCTGCCTTCAGTGCCTAGAAAACACGGTGGTCGTTTTTTGATCACCGATGTTGCTCTTGTACTCTGGAGTGCTAGAAAACACGGTGGTCGTTTTTTGACCACCGATGTTGCTCTTGTATTGCAATTAAAGCTCCCACAGTACAAATCAGGAAAATTAAACGTGCTATAGATGTAGATTACACACTTGCACACCGTCCCAAATACTAAGCCTTGTGAGCGCGGAACGTTCCAAAATAAAAGCAAACAATGATACATTTCACTCAAGAAAAAGCCGGTTACCCGTTTACGGCAGCCGGCTTTCAGTTTTTTGTGCTTAGAATTTTTTTTATTCTTCAGCTTCAATGACGAAATCAGCCGTGTCGTAAAATTGTTCTTTCCGCTCATTGAACGTTGTTGTGTACTCGTTGAATTGCTCTTTATATTCGTTCACGGATTGATACTGCTCATTGACGAGGTTAATTTGGTCTTCAAGTTCTTCAAAAGACAGCTCTTCATCTAGAAACATTTCATACAAGTCGAGGTCCATTTGCACGGCATCTGTATAGCTTCATATAATTCGGTATGCACTTGATAGCGCTGCTCCATCGCATCAAAAACGGCTTCTGCATCTTCTCGTAGTGAACCTTCCAAGTCATCGAGTAACGACTCTTCTTCCATAAATGTCTCGTAAGCGGCGACGATGCTTTCTCGCTCTGTTTCCATACGACTGATTCTTTCGTTTGCAAGCTCTGACGCTTGTGCAACAAGCCCTTCAATTTCATCCATGTCTTGAAGTCCAAGATTGACCATCTCTTCAAAAAGTTCATATTCCTGTTCTTCAGCTTCAATTAACGGTGTTTGTTGTTCTTCAAATTCGTTCTCAAGTTCAATGGCACCTTCAATATTGATCATAAGTTCTTCTTCAGCCGATTCCATGCACCCAGCTAAAAGTAACGTACCTAAAACAAACGGTCCTACATAAAGCAATCGTCTCATCAAAGAACGTCCCCCACCTCATTACGTACTTATCTTCAATAATCATATAGGATGATGTTAACCTTTGCAAAGAAAAATATGGAAATGTTAAGAGACAAATGTCCTTCTAAAAAAATAGGCATTTATCCAGTCAAAAGCGATTTAGTTGCATACATTGTAGAGTAGTATCGCTTCAGGCGAAAACAAAAGGAGGGTTCACTCCATGTCTTATGGTTATGGCGGTTATGGTTATGGCGGCAACCCATGTTATGGAAACTACGGCGGCGGTGGCGGTTTTGGCGCTGGTCGCGGATTCGCGTTAATTGTCGTTCTGTTTATCTTGTTGATCATCGTTGGCGCTTGCTATGGTGACAAGAAGTAAAGAAGCGTTTCCTCAAGAGACAGTCACTCGGTGGCTGTCTTTATTTTTTCCTTTTTGTCTATAGAGGTTGTCTTCTGATATACTTAGCCCGTATGTAAAAACGTATGCAAGTCCGTGACCATTCATACGGCTTTGTTTTATACCGAGGAGGATAAATTGATGATACTGATGGACAATATCGTCCGTGAGGGCAGCCGGGTACTCCGGGAAGTGGCTAAAGAAGTTGATATGCCACTAAGCGAGGAAGATTTGGCATTACTACAAGACATGCTTGACTATCTAAAAAACAGTCAAGACCCTGAAATCGCTGAAAAATACGATCTACGTCCTGGCAGTGGCCTTGCCGCACCTCAAGTCGGTGTTTCAAAACGAATGTTTGCCATTCATACGACCGATGAGAAAGATCAATTATATAGCTATGGTTTTATTAACCTAAAATTGTGAGCCATTCTATTGAAGAGACGAGTTTGGAAAATGGGGAAGGTTGTCTATCGGTTGACCGTGAAGTTGAAGGGGAAGTTCCGCGTTACGCCCGTGTGAAACTACAAGCCGACACACTCGAAGGCGAACGAGTGACTCTTCGCTTAAGAGGGTACTTGGCCATTGTTGTTCAACACGAAATGGACCACCTAAATGGAATTATGTTTTATGACCGAATTGAAGGCTACGCAGGCCCTCATAAAAAAGAAGTACCTAGAACCGCACTATAACAAAGAACGGGCCTCAAAGGAGGCCCGTTCTTTCTATAAATGATGAGTTAGATCAGACCTAATTCTTTTAAACCGGCATGAATTCCTTCTTCATCGACACTTTTTGTTATGAAATCTGCTGCTTGTTTCGTCTCTTCCGTTCCATTTCCCATAGCAACACCAACACCTGCCGCTTGTAACATTTCAATGTCGTTTAAGCCGTCTCCAAATGCAACTGTATCCTCCATTGATATGTTTAACAGATCCGCTGCTTTTTGTATGCCGACCGCTTTTGAACCGCCTGCAGGAACAATATCAACGGATAAATCATGCCACCTGACGAAATCAAATTCCGAAAATGCTTGTTCATACTCGCTTGGATTCTCACCTTTTGTTGAAAACAATAGTGCTTGATACACTTCTCCATCCATAGGATTTTTGTGAATTGGGGGATACGGCAACAATAAGCTTTCCATACACTCTTTAATACGAGGGTGGGATAATTGATCGGTGCGCATTCCTGTGTGATCCATAAACACCATCGCATGGTCATTACGATGTGCCATCTCGAAAATGTTCTTTAACGCAGAAGAATGAAGCGACTTCGCTAACACAACGTCTCCATCAATGACGACGTATGAGCCATTAAACCAATGTGGGAGACGATTCCGAGCTTCTCCATTAATGACGTATACATAAACGGGGATCGTCCCGTTGCAATTAACACATGATGTCCATTTTCTTGAAGTGCTCGCACGGCGCTAACCGTTACATCTGACATCTGTTTATCTTCATTATAAATCGTGCCATCAATGTCGAGAAAAATCGCTTTTGTTTTCATACCATCACTCCACTCTAAAATCAATCAAGCTTCTTTCATTATGAAGGAAAGTGCGCGTACTGAAAAGAAAAACGCCTAGCTTTGTTTCCAACAATTAACGAGACATCACTTGTATGTGAACGAGCCAGTCATCACAAATTATAAGGTAACACGCATCAAAACGGGAGAAATTGCCAATGCGGTTTGCTAAACGGATGAAAATACGCTAAAATAAGGTAACTGTCTGCTGAGCTTGTTGTGATGTGGAAGTGCCCTCCCCTCTTTGAAAAACATCGGCCGAGCATTGTTAATCACTGAGGGACCACGACTACTGTATAAGCTCGATAAGTGAACGGATTTCTTTTTTTTGCATGGTGTATGAATGAATATGGTCGCTCTTATGAAGCGTTGCCATTGGGCAACGTTTTTATATGAGTATCCGCGTATACCTTAAGCAATAAATTAATAAACAAGGAGAGATTTGACAAAGTGATCTACAAAGTAATGTACCAGTCGAACGCCAAAGAGGTTCCTGTACGCGAAAAAACAGGGGCTCTCTACGTAGAAGCAAATGATGAGCGTGACGTTCGACGTAAACTAGCAAAAGACGAATTGAACATTGAATTTATTCAACCATTATCAGGCGCCCATCTTGAATATGAACAGAGTAAGCCTGACTATAAGTTGGAGAAGCGCTAATGAAACAATTGCAACAAGACCAAGTTGCTGTTTTCGCTCTTGGAGGGCTTGGCGAAATCGGCAAAAACACATATGCGGTTGAATATAAAGACGAGATTGTTATTATTGATGCAGGAATAATGTTCCCAGAAGATGAGTTGCTCGGCATCGACTACGTTATTCCTGATTATACGTACCTCTCTCGTAACGAAGACAAAATTGTCGGGCTATTCATTACCCACGGCCATGAAGACCATATCGGAGGAATTCCGTATTTATTACGTGAAATTAACGTTCCAGTATATGGCGGAAAATTAGCCAATGGGCTTTTACGTGGGAAATTAGAAGAGCACGGTTTGCTACGAAGAACGAAAATGATTGAGCTAAACGAAGATGATGAAATCTCTTTCAAACACTTGAAAATATCTTTCTTTAGAACGACGCATAGTATTCCTGACGCGTTAGGAATCGTCGTAAATACACCAGAAGGCAATATTGTTCATACTGGCGATTTTAAATTTGACTTCACACCTGTTGGCGAACCTGCGAACTTAACAAAAATGGCTGAGCTTGGTGCAGAAGGTGTGCTTTGTTTACTGTCTGACAGCACAAATTCAGAAGTACCCGGTTTTACGATGTCAGAAAGAAAAGTCGGCGACAGCATTGAGAACATCTTCAGGCAAGTTGATGGCCGTGTCATTTTCGCGACGTTTGCCTCTAACATTCACCGATTACAACAAGTCGTACAATCCGCGGTGAAACACGGGCGTAAGATCGCCGTATTTGGACGTAGCATGGAGTCCGCCCTTACGATTGGACAAGAACTCGGCTACATTCAAGCACCTAAAGATACGTTTGTCGAGACGAATCAATTAAGTCGAATTCCCGACAACGAAATTACGATTCTTTGCACCGGATCTCAAGGAGAGCCAATGGCGGCATTGTCTCGAATTGCTCACGGAACACACCGTCAGATTCAAATTATTCCTGGCGATACCGTTGTGTTCTCGAGCTCGCCAATTCCTGGTAATACGCTAAGTGTCAACAAGATTATTAACCAACTGTTCCGTGCAGGTGCGAATGTCATTCACGGGTCATTAAATGATATTCATACATCAGGTCACGGTAGCCAAGAAGAGCAAAAGCTCATGCTTCGTTTGATGAAACCGAAATACTTCTTCCCAATTCACGGGGAGTACCGCATGCTCGTGAGCCACAAAAAACTTGCGATTGATTGCGGCATTGCCGAAGAAAATATCTTTATTATGGATATTGGAGAAGTATTAGCACTGAAGAAAGATGAAGCGAAAAAAATCGGTAAAGTTCCTTCAGGCTCTGTTTATGTCGACGGTAATGGCATTGGTGACATCGGAAACATCGTCTTACGTGACCGTAGAATCTTGTCAGAAGAAGGCCTCGTCGTCGTCGTCGTATCACTCGACATGACGAACTTTAAAGTATCTGCTGGCCCTGACATTATTTCTCGTGGGTTTGTATATATGCGTGAGTCATCTCACCTCATTCACGACGCCCAAAAGATGTTAGACAAGCACCTTCGTGAGCTCATGGACCAAAAAACAACACAATGGTCAGAGATTAAGAACGAGATTATCGAGCTTCTCTCTCCATTCCTTTACGAGAAAACAAAACGCAAACCGATGATTTTACCGATCATTATGGAAGTATAACGACGTACAGCGATTTCCAATTGGAAATCGCTGTTTTTATCGTAACAACCGTTTAATTCTTTGTTCTAATGTGCCGAGGTGATCTTGACCTTGTTGAAAGTACCTCATCTGTCCTGATGCATCAAACAAATAAAATGCAGGAATGAAATTGTAGCCAAATGCATCTGATAGCAGTGCTTCTTCATCAATAGCAAGAGGTGCGTCCAGACCGGCCCTTTTTGCTTGCTCCGTCACTTCCGCATCATCTTCTGGCTCTAAATTAACCGAAACGGCATGTATGTGAGATTCGTACTTCTTCATTAACGCGGACACGTCCGGCAATGTCGTTAAACAAGAAGCACAACTTAACGTCCAAAAGTGGACGAGGTAAGGTTGGTCATGAGTCGCTCTAGGCGGTAGCTGATTCAGCCACTTTACATTGGCTGTTAGATCTGGCATAGATGAACCAATTTTTAAACCCATATTAAGCTCCCCCTTCTCGGTGTTTCAATTATCTTACTCAACATGGGGAGCTTTTGTTCCGAGAAGTTAGACCATCCCTAGCATCGTATGTGACATGTTTACACTATGCTGGTGAATGCGAAGCATTAAGTTCATCAGATCCGAGAAAACAACACTTACCGTACTGCTTGAACCTGAACCATAATAGAAATGTTCATATCGCATTTCTCTTTCCATTCGCTGGATTTTTGGGTTGTTATAGATGACTTGTAATGCCTCTTCTTCTCGATTGTTCGAAAAGGCTTTTGACGCATGGGAAAACCCTTGTTCGACTTCTTCAAACAACTGCTGAATTTTTTCACGCTCCCAATCATTCAGCATTTTATGTTTGTTCTCCAACTTATTCATTGCCCTTGCCATCTCTTTCATCACATTTGTCAAACGTTCGAGATCATTGTTTACATACAATAATTTTAATGCTTCCTCAGATTCTTTATCATTTAAGTTATTCTCCATAATTCTTTGCAAATGATGATAGGTAGCTTTATAGACGACATCAATGATTCTCTCTTGTTGAACGACTTGTTGACGAGCTTTATCATCTTCAATCATGCTGAGTAAATGCGGAAACATGTGCTCACTCACTCGTTCGGTCACGACTTCAAGCTCTTTTCTCGCCTGCAACAAGCCGACCGCCGGTATCGCACTTGCATCCCGATCCAGGTGTTTTACGTATTTAGACGGCAATTCCTTTTTCGGCATGAGCTTGGTCATCCACACCGCAAATCGGTCGCAAAACGGCAGCAGTATAAACAAGTTCACGAGATTAAATAACGTATGGGAGTTCGCAATTTGCCGTTCTATCTCCCCACCAAATAGCGGTAAAATTGCAACAAAAACGCTCGTTAACGGCAAAAAGATGAGCACACCGATTCCTTTAAAAATTGCATGGCTACCGCCGCACGTTGGGCATCTTTCGAAGCCGTCACGCTTGAGATGAGGCAGTAAATACCGTACCGAAATTCGCACCATAAACGATGGCAACGCCTGCTTCTAGGCTAATTGAACCGTTGGCAGCAAGGGCCATCGCAAGGGCAATGGTGGCTGCACTGTTTTGAACAATTGCGGTAAATAAGGCAGCGACAACGACGGCTAACAAGGGTTGCTCAGAAATGGCAGCTAAGTATTCCATAAATACCGGGTCCGTTTGCAACGGCTCCATCGCCGCAGTCATAATCCCCATTCCAAAAAACACAAAGCCAAACCCGAGAACGATTGACCCGTATGCACGCATTTTCACATTCATAAGAAATAACAAAACCCCAAGCGTCACAAACGCAAGCGTAATCGGTAATGCTAAATGCAATGAGCTGAACAGTAATGGTCGTTCCAACGGCTGAGCCTAACATAATACCAAGTGCTCTTCGTAAGCTAATCAGGCCGGCATTGACAAAGCGACCGTCATTACGGTCGCAGCAGTTGATGATTGCATAACAGCCGCCAAAACAATGCCTGCGATCGCACCATAAAATTGGTTCTTCGTAACTTTTTGAAGAAAAACTTTAAGGTGGTTAGACGCGGACTGTTTTAACCCGTCACTCGCAATCCACATGCCATACAAAAAGATCGCAAGTCCCCCAAGCAGTTGGAGACTAATCTGAATCCAATCCATACACGACACCTTCTTCTTGACTTTCCTTTAACTTGCGAACAATGTTAACGACATGGTCCGCAATTCGCTCTTGGTATCTCGCAACAAGAAAAAAAGGCGCTAGCGAATCAATTCGTAAAGGGTCTTGTTTCATCTCTGTGGATAACTGTTTTTGCATCGTATAGAATAACGCATCGACGTGCTCATCTTGCTGTTCAAGCGCGTCGTAGTCTTGATAGTCTTGTTCTTTCATCATTGAAAGCGCATGTGACATCATTTCTAGACTAATGTGATTCATTTCACGAACAGCTTGTTCAACTTTTTCACTATTGAATTGCGCTTTTGGATCGGTCGTTCGTTCCTTAGCAATTTCGGCAATGTTCACAATTTGATCACCCATTCGCTCTAGTTCCTCGCTACCCTCATCATTGATGTAAGGACACGCAGCTCGTGAGGCAGCGGGGGCTGGAGCATAATCAAATTCAATACATCAGTGTGCACTTGTTGATCAAAGCGATCAATCGTTTCATCTTCAGAGATGAGCTGGGTGGCGTGTTTTTCGTCTTTGGAAAACAGTGCAGTAGGAACACGCTCCATTTGCACTTTCGTCGCCACTCCCATTTTGTATAATTGTTTTTCGATCTTTCTCATTTCTTGATGAAAATATTTCATTTTGTACATGTGAGCCCACCTCTCTTATTAGAGCGTATGAAAAGGGCTCTAAAATCATGATTCACCCATGATACTGTCTGAGATGATCCCATCTACTCCGAACTGCTTCATCGCTGACAAATCACTTTGCTCATTTACGGTGTACGGAAAAACCTTGAGGTTGTTGGATTTGAAGTCTAGAACATCCTCCGCTTGAATGGTACGAAAGTGTGGATGTACCGAATAGACCGAATACGGTTGAAAGGAACGTAAATAATTTTCTATTTTTACAATTCTGGAATTTAACAAAAGCCCGATGTGAACATTTGCAGCCCTTTCTTTCACGCGAACAAGAGAATGATGATCAAAGGAAGAAACAATCGTAGTTCCATACGTTCGTAGGTTTGGATCGCTTGCACGACCAGCTCTTCAATCCCTTCATAAAAGGAAGGGATGTTTTTAATCTCAACGTTGATGACTGTTTCTTTCGGCATGCATTCAAACACTTCTGACAATGTTGGGATCTTCTCACCTCTATAAGCTTCGCTATACCAACTTCCAGCATCGTGCGCCTTTAATTGACCCAGTGTCATATCCGCGACTTTCCCTTCACCATTCGTTGTCCGGTTAATCCATTCATCATGAATGACGATTAATTCCCCATCCAATGATCGGTGCACATCTAACTCAATGCCATCTGCTCCTTTATGAACGGCTTGTTGAAATGCAGCTACTGTATTTTCCGGGGCATTTGCTGAATAACCGCGATGAGCAATATACAAAATGAATCTTCCTCTCAACAATTGCTATGACGTTAATTTTAGTGAACCTCGATAAAGTTGTCAATGTAGGCGATATGCGGGACACACCAATCATTGAACGTGTCCCGCTCTTTCGCTTATTTGTTCATCGCTTCGTGTAGGTAGCCAATCACATGCTCAACTGCTACGGGGATCGCTTCTTCTTTTGGATTTAACGTAGGTTCATGTAATCCAGCTTCTCCATCAACACCGAGCCAAAACATAAAACCTGGCACGTCGTCTAAGAAAAAGCCGAAATCTTCCCCAGTCATGGCGCGCTCAGATTCAACAAATTGAACGTTTGGTTGCTTTTTCGTCCAATTTATGAAATCGTTCGTTTTCGTTGCATCGTTCCACACTTGTTTGTATGCTGAGCCCCATTCAATCACAACTTCACAATCAAAACTTACAGCAATGCCTCGGCACATGCTTGTGACATGTTTTTGCACACGATCCATTGATTCTTTTGAAAGCGTGCGAATCGTCCCTTCCGTGCTTGCGCGAGAGGCGACAATGTTCTCCTTCGTACCGCTTTCGAGCTTTCCAATCGAGATAACCGCACTATCAATCGGGTCAATTCTACGGGAGATGACCGACTGCAACTGCGTAATTAAGTAACTAGACGCTACAACCATATCATTCGCTTCATGCGGATAAGCGGCATGTCCACTTTTCCCGCGCAAATGGAGATTAAACTCTGCCGTATTCGCAAACAACAGCCCTTCTTTCGTGGCCACTGTCCCGACCGCTAGATGAGGATGGACGTGCAGAGCCATCATCCAATCCGGGCGCAAAGCTTCATATTCTTTACTCTGAATCATCGGTTCTGCCCCGCCCGGTCCTTCTTCTGCCGGCTGAAAGATAAACAGGAGATTGTCTTTTGGTTGCTGCTCACTAAAGTATGAAAGGAGCGAAAGCGCGATCGTCATATGCAAGTCATGTCCACACGCGTGCATATACCTTCATGTACAGATGAATAGGGCAAGCCCGTTTGTTCTGCCATCGGTAGACCATCAATATCAGTCCGGTACCCAATCGTTTGTTCAGGTGCATACCCATTGATGTTCACAAAGTAACCTGTTTGCCATTCGATGATGCGCATATATTTCTGGTCTAAGTTATCAAGATAATGACGGAGCGTTTTGCTCGTTTCCCACTCCTTAAACCCTTCTTCAGGAATCTGATGAAGCTCTTGGCGAATGTGATACATCTGTTCCTTCGTATACATGGCAATGCTCCCCCTATAAAGAAACTCCCGCTCATGTTGACCGGGAGTTTTAACTCATGTTTAGTCTTCTTTAAGCTTACGAAGCTCTGCTTTAATTTCTGTTTTCCCACGCGTACCTTCATCAATGTCTTTGATGACACGTGCAGGCGTTCCAGCAACAACAACATTCTCTGGAACATCTTCAGTAACAATTGCGCCTGCTGCAACAACAGCGCCTTTTCCAACACGAACACCTTCCAAGATTACAGCGTTCGCACCAATAACAACCTCATCTTCGACGATCACTGGCTGTGCAGATGGCGGTTCAACAACTCCTGCGAGTACGGCTCCAGCTCCGATATGGCAGTTTTTGCCGACGGTTGCACGACCACCCATAACGACGTTCATATCAATCATCGTACCTTCACCTACTACGGCTCCGATGTTGATGCTAGCCCCCATCATAATGACGGAATTGTCACCGATAATGACTTGGTCACGGATAATCGCACCTGGCTCAATTCGTGCTTTAATATTCTTCATATCAAGCAATGGAATTGCCGAATTCCGTCGATCATTTTCGACGACATAGTCTCGAATCTTTGCTTCATTTTCTAGAAGAGTTTCTTGAATCGCCTTCCACTCTCCGAAAACAACTGCACCTGACTCATTAGGGAAGACTTTTGCGTCTTCGCCAAAATTCATATCACGAACATCTCCGTTAATGTACACTTTTACCGGAGTTGATTTCTCGCTTTCAGAAATAAACTTTACAATTTCATGTCCATCCATCATTTTCATGGTTCATCCTCCAAACGATCATTCGTATCATTTTTTCCTATTCTAGATTATCATAACACTGCATTGAACAAAAGCATTACGACTGCTTGTCCTCTAATTTGTCATCTGGACCTTCTGTGAGTAAGTGCAACTCATCGTTGATGTACAAGTCTTGAGAAGGCATTGCAAAGTCGACATTTTCCTCACGGAGGATTTCCAAAATCCGCAAGTTCAGCTGCTCTTTAACTTTTAACCATTCTTCCCAGTTTGTCGTATTCGTGAACAAGTAGAACATTAGTTCAATGCCAGATTCTTGCAACTCGTGCAAACGGACGAAGATCGTTTCCTGATTGATCGCTTCATTTCCTTTCAATTCACTTTCAATCCGCTCTCTAGCCACTTTTAACGATTCCATCGGAGTATCATATCGAAATTGAATTTCAAAAGCGATTTGTCGCTTCGTCATCTCAGACCAATTCGTGATCGGTTCGTGAGCGAGTGTTGAGTTGGGCACTGTAACGAGCCCTTCAGAAAACGTTCTGACCTTTGTACTCCGAAAAGAAATGTCTTCTACAATTCCTTCAACGGTTGGCGTCTCAATCCAATCATCTTTTTTAAAGGGCTTCTCTGTAACGATAATGATACCGCCAAACAAGTTGCCAATCGTGTCTTGAGCTGCAAGAGCAAAAGCAAGACCACCAAGCCCTAGACCGGCAACAAAACCGTTAATATCAAAACCAAACGTATCGAGAATAACCACGACAGTTAGCGCGACGATCAATACGCGTAACAACTTGGAAAGGAAAGGTACGAGCATACTGTCTTCCCCGGAATCGAGGCGCATGCTTAACTTCTTAAACAGATTAGAAGATGTTCCAGATACGTTAAAGAACCCCCAGCCGAACATTAAGATCACACTGGAACGAAAGAACGTGTTCACAACTTCCATTCGCCTTTCAACAGCTGCTGTCGGATCATCTGGCACTAAGTATTGAATCGCAAGATACAAACCTAATATCACAAAGAAAAAACGAACCGGTCGTTGAAATGACAACAAGATATTCGGAAGTAGTTCACTTTTGCTTTTTCGTGATAGCCGCAAAATAAAAGCGAAAACATAACGGGTGAACACTTTTCTAAGAAATAAAAAGAACATAATGATTATAAATGCGACGACATATTGTAGCCACGGATACATGGCAATCCAGTCGTGGTACATATCTAACAATGAAATCCCTCCGGTCTAAAAAAACGAAAAAATAGAGAGTCAGAAGACCCTCTCACTTATTTATCCTATATGTTAAATGAATGCTTTTAACTTGGTACTTTGCATCATCATTACATGATCAAGAATCGCATGCACCCGCTCTTCGTCTAATCGATCGGTTCGTGACCCTTCCCGAATGGAAAGTGCGTGAGACACAACATCAGAGTCGGACCATCGCGACAAAGCCCATAGCGCGCCCTTTCGTTTTTGACGTCATCCGGCGTTTTCTTTAAAGCACCATGTGCGACAAGCATTCAAAACAGCTTCGTGACCATACGGATCATAAAATGGGTGAAAAACATGTGCCTTATGCCAACGAAGCGACCCTTTCATGGCCTCATTCAACCATGGTTTGGCACGACCCCAAATACTTCTTCAATCGGTTTTCCGATGAGAGTTTTTCCAGATTGATAACAGATGGTAAAGTCCATCAATAACCCTTCGTCCATCCCTTCTTCTTTCACCTTTACACCGATATCTCGTTGAAATGTGAGCACGTATTCGTAAGACGGAAGAGAATGCGGTTTTAACACCTCATCTTCTAATACGAACACAAGCTCCAAACCTAAACCTGGAGGAACCAACCTCTCCTCAGCTAATTGGTCGACCAACTTCAGTTTCACAGAATCTTTAAGCGGACGGTCCACAATGCACATCACATCCACGTCGCTATTCGTCGGAATCCAATCGTCCATAACGAGCGATCCACTCAAATACACCCCTGTGAGTTGTTTTTTCAACAATGATTGCAACGTTGTGGCAAGGCGGTCCAAATAATCGTCAATCTGGTCGTCCATATCCAGCATCTTCCCCCATCCATGTTGTAATGATGTAATGATACTTATCAATATCGTAATCGATTGTCGTTCCACTTGCAATGGGAAGTATGTCATTTGTCATACAACAGATAAAAAGAACGGAGTCAATGACCCCGTTTCAAAAGTTCCGTTCAATGTGTTGGAGGGAATTACATGCCATGATTACAGACCTGGGAGGTATGACAGAGCCAATCTTTACAAGCAAGACGTCCGGCGGATGACGTTTTTGCTTGCCTTATTATTCTATGATTATCTTTGAAAAACTAGTAATGGTCTTACCTATATCTAGCGAAATTCCATATACAACTACTTTAATCACACTCAACAATAATAGACCCTTTTAAGCGACTTCTCGTTTTCCGTTTTTTGTCTGGTTTTGCCTTTGGTTTTGCCTTTGGTTTTGGCTCTGGTTTGCCATTGTACCACGAAGGATACCACGGCGGGGCAGGCTTTTGATAGCCACTATGATAGCAGGAACTTCCCTTATCCGAATGCTTCTTTCGACAAGAACATCCTGTCCAATAATGTCTTGATTGGTTCATATTTTCATTTCCTTTCTTTCGATCCTGTAAAGGGGAAGCAGTTATAAAACTGCTTCCCTCACGTCCTTATTAGTCGTCGCACTCGATTTCAAACTTAATGCGGCAACGCTCTCCACGATCTTTGTCACATTTGTCTTTCTTTTTGTAACAACGGTCATAATCATAGTCGTAGTCGTAATCATAG
>NZ_BAWZ01000015.1:0-87547 GCF_000698105.1 Geomicrobium sp. JCM 19037
AAACACGGGGGGCGTCTTTTGGTCGCCGATGTTGCACTTTGCTCTGGAGTGCATAGAAAACACGGCGGGCGTCTTTTGGCCGCCGATGTTGCACTTGTAGTCTGGACTGCAAATCTCCGCCTTCAGCGTAAATCAACTCAGGAAAATATAAATCTCAATTTACATACACAGCAACCGAAGTGAAATATGGTAAGCTAATGAACACAAAAAAGTGAGGAGGAGCGGTACACTGATGAAACACTTTTCGTTTTCAGCAAACATCGATTATCTTCGGCGAAACGACGAAGAGATCACCCATTTAATTGCAGGAGACCGGGTGATTAAAGCTCTTGAGATCGCGGGTCAAAAACAAGTGATTGAAATTCGCGAAGGCAGAGATGGGGGCCTTGCTATTGAAGGATGTCAAGGGGACAAACACGAAGTACACGCGTTTATTGATGACTGGTTTGATCTATCTAATGACTTGACGCCATTTTATGAGATGGCGGCGGTTGACCATTTGTTAGCCGTTCCGGCAGAACGGTTTTACGGGTTGCGATTAATGGGCGTCCCTGATCTGTTTGAAGCGCTAAGCTGGGCGATCATCGGCCAGCAGATTCGTTTAAACTTTGCGTATACAATAAAAAAACGGATTGTTGAAAATTACGGTGAACATGTCGATTATGGAGCGCATACGCTCTATTTATTTCCAAAGCCCGAACGGATCGCGGCGTGCGCACCCGAAGAGCTTGTCCGTTTGCAATTAAGCCGGCGAAAAAGTGAATACGTTATCCACGTTGCTCGCCTTATCGCAGATGGACAACTGCAAAAGTCTGAACTCAAAAAGGACCTAACGAAAGCGCATCACACACTGACGAGTATTAGAGGCATTGGCCCTTGGACAGCCAATTACGTCCGCATGCGTTGCCTCCGCGACCCCGATGCATTCCCAATCGATGATGTCGGATTCCAAAATGCTGTACGTATTGCTTTACAACGCGAAGAAAAGCCTTCCAAAGAAGAGCTACACGTACTTGCTCGTCATTGGGAAGGCTTTACGGCTTATGCGGTGTTCTATTTGTGGCGACTCCTCTATTAAAAACGGTGGAGCCAGTCCACCACATCATCCATCACTTGCTCCCGATTCGTTTCGTTTAAAAGCTCATGGCGCGCTCCGTGTAATCACGCAACTCCACTTGCAAGCCAACATCTTCAAATCGTCGTTTCATATGCACTGCGCCATCACTAAAGTCGGTAACAGGATCCTTATCTCCACTCAAGATGAGAACAGGCAAATCACGATCCATCTTTTCGACGTTTGCAAGCTTATCGTTTTCCAAAGCGGCGTTCATCATATCATGCATTAAGCCGAGCGTTGCTGCACCGCCACATAACGGATCTTCAATATACTTGTCTACTTCTTTATCATCTCTTGATAACCAGTCAAAAGCTGTTCTTGCTGGTTCAAACGGGGTATTAAACGACCCAAACGTTTGACCAATGACCGCTTCATTACGTTCTCCTCGCCCTTGAATGCTCGCTTGTTCTTTCGCAAAATCACGAACGTTCGCCGCTTCATCTAATAGATGAACTGGAGCACAAAGAATTGCGCCTGTAATGCCTTTATACACTTGCGTAAAGCGACGTACAACGACAGTTCCCATACTATGACCGAACACATACACCGGAATATCAGGATACTCACTCGTCGCTTTTTCAAAAAGCGTGTGAACATCATCAGCCATGAGATCGATTACATCTGATTCAGGGAACGCACCGCCGGTTTCACCGTGCTCTCTTTGGTCGTGCGCATACACGACAGCACTAGCCTTGTTTAGTACGCTCGCAAACCGTTCATACCGCCCGGAATGCTCAGCGAGACCATGAGCAATAAGAACAATTTTTTTAGGGAAATGATCAGGTTCGAATTTTCGAACAAATAGATTAGTACCGTCTTTCGTTCGTAAAGTAAATGGTAATGGTTTCATCATCATTCTCCTTTTTGAAATCGTGCGACGAGCAAACCGTCTTTTCCAAACCGCTGCTCCTCCTCGTCTGTTTCCCGCATGTCACGAATTTCAATTGGCTTCCACGGTGTAAAGCACGCCTCTAAATCGTCTTTTGTAAAACCTAATCCACCTTGAAGACTTCTTTGTCGGTATATTTCGACATCTGTTAAAACAGCGCCTCCTAACGGACCATTCGCTTTAAAACATGAAACAGCATAGTACCCACCAGGTTTAAGTGCATGGTGAACAAGCGTTAAGTACTGGATACGTTGATGAGGGCAAGGTGATGAAAGCAGCCAGAATCATAGATGAGATCAAATGCGTGTCGGTCCACATCAAGCTTCAGTACATCTGCTTGAATAAAGTCCACTGACGAGACGGTTTCTTTTGCCCACCGTATTGCTTCTCTTGACTGGTCTACTGCTAAAACTTGACTCCCATTTTCCGCTAAGAAGTGTGCATTTCTCCCATTTCCACAACCTAGCTCCAACACACGTTCAAATGTTAACTTGTCGTCCTCTACATAAGAGACGAGGTTTTCATCGGGGTTAGATGTGAAAAAAGGCACATTTCGTTCTCGATCAGTATAAAATTCATCCCAATCTAGCCGTGGTTTCGTCCCCATCAATTCATCTAACGTTTCCAGTAGTTGTTCGTACGACGTTATCATAGTAAAACCCCCTCCTCCATTATACGATAATTCAAGGTGGAGAGGGTGATATAGCGGTGATTATGACCGATTTGTTTTAAGCTCTTGAATTTGTTCAATATGCCGGGTTTCGTGCATCGGCAATAGCTCTATCCATTGTTTTAAAGACAGTCTCCCGAACTTCGGATGCTTTACTGATATGTCTGTGAGCTGCTGTTCATCATCGACTTTGTTAACCACATTGTTAAAGTATACCCTTGACGTTTCTAAACCTTCCATCAGTTGGGTCACTTGAAAAGGACCAGGGTCAGGAATGGACGTAGAAGGGGCTTCAGTCTTGATCGAACGGTCCAACGCCCGCTCAATCGGCTTCGCTTCTGCTGGAATCTTCTTTCCCCTTTCCAGCCCATAATCAATGGCATCAGCAAACGACCCTTCTGACAAAATAAGATGGTGACAAATTTGCCCGATACTCCAGGCTTCTCGCTCCGCTGGCTTTCTGTTCAACTCGCCTTTGCTTAAACTACGAATCTCTTCGTATAATCTTTCTCTTGTGCGTGTAAGCTCTTCATGATTAACGATTGACGACACCTCCATCAATTTCCTGATTACGCTTTCATTATATTCTAACTTTTATGCTTTTTTCCAGCAATTGACGAATAATTGTACTCATTATGTTATACTCACACGAAATGTACGACTTGAGGTGATCGGAAATGTTTGGCGCTGTAGCTGAATTGGCGCGATTAATCGTTTTATTTTTCGTATTCATGTTCGTAGGCAACCTGATCATCGAACCCGTATACAACATATTGGAAGTTGGAGAAAGTGCCTCATTCTTCGTCTACACCGGGCTCGCTGTTTTGTTTTTCGTTCTATATCGCAACAAATTCCAATGGAACGGTTGGTATGAAGGGGCCGAGATGGCTGTCCTCTCAAAGCGAATGTCACGATGGCTAGTCACAACGGCGTTCGCCATGCTTATCGCACCCCCAACCCTTTCCGTAATCATGTAAAGGAGACGGATATGAGAGAACTATTTACTTATAACTGGCAAGTCCGAGACGAGTGGTTCAACTGGTGTGCTGAGCAGACTCTTGAAGAATTGACACGTCAACGAGACGGAGGGGTTGGAAGCATACTGCAAACCCTTCTACATATTATTGACGTAGAAGTGAGTTGGATTCGCGCTGTCATGGGCAAACCAGATGTACCCATCGATTCAACCGAATATCGTACACTCGAAGAAATCAGAACACTCTCACAACAATTGCGGCCAGAAATCATTTCCTACTTTGATGATGATTTTTTCTTGGTGGAAAAGAAAAAAGTATACGCCTCTTGCTTGATGAGTCGTTTGACAAGAAGGACGTTATTGCCCATGCGATCGTTCATGAAGTTCATCATATCGGACAGCTGAGTGTGTGGGCGAGACAACTCAATCAGTCGCCTGTTTCAGCGAATTACATTGGGAGGAATCTATGACATCGAAAGCGTACTGGATCCAAGAGTTGAACATGCAATCTCATAGTGAAGGGGGGTATTTCGCTGAGACATTTCAAGCCGATGGAAAGATTAAAACGAGAGACGGTCGGCTAAGAAGCGAATATTCGAGTATTTACTTTCTCCTTGACCCATCATCTCCTTCTCATTTCCATCGGTTAAAAAGTGATGAAGTGTGGTACTATCACGACGGTGAACCGTTGACCATTCATATGATTCATCCAGACGGTACGTACGAAGCCATCCGGCTCGGTACGAACGTCCACGCCGGTGAAACGCTGAGTTACCCGGTACGTGCAGGTGTGATCTTCGGTTCAACCGTCCGCCGAGACTATGCGCTTGTCAGCTGTCTCGTATCCCCTGGGTTTGATTATGAGGATTTTGAATTATTCACCCAAAAACAGTTACTGGCGGAATATCCACAACATGAACCGATTATACGAAAGCTTGCCTATGAACAACTACCCAATTCATAGTCACTCGCCCATACGCTTCGTCGTCTCATTCACGATATCCTTCATGAGGTTTGCGGCTGTTTCCCGGCGATTCAGTCGCGTCGCTTGTCCTGCCCAAAGCGACATGTATTCAGAGCTGCCTTGATCACCAGATGCTTTACGGATGCCTTTTGTTACTGCATGTTGTATCGGGTACGGGGCAAAGGGGGTGTCAGTACGAAAATGAGCAATGAACTTATTAAGTACCCCTCTTGCCTCTTTCCCTGAGAATGCTTCGTAATCACAGTGCTCGATTCATCACTTTCAAGTAGCGCCTGTTTATGCAAAGCGTGTGCACCACTTTCTTCTGCTGTTAAAAATGCCGTCCCTAACTGCACACCAGACGCGCCGAGCATCAAGGACGCAGCGACCCCTCTTCCGTCCATAATTCCTCCAGCAGCGATCACAGGGATGTTGACGTGATCGACGATTTGCGGGATGAGTGCCATCGTTCCAACCATCGGCAAGTGCGGGTATGGTTCAAACGTTCCCCGGTGCCTCCGGCTTCACTTCCTTGAGCAACAATCGTATCAACCCCTGCCGCTTCTAGTTGAATCGCTTCTTGTACGGTTGTTGCCGTACCTGAAGTGATGATGTGCTGTTCTTTTAGTTTTTCCATCTGTGCTTGCGTTGGAATGCCAAAGGTGAAACTAAATACAGGCACTCGTTCTTCAATAATGACATGAAGTTGTTCGTCGAAACTTTCTTGTATACGCTCGATGACGGGCTCTTCTATGCCTAGTGTATCGCGAAAAGGTCTCGTCACTTCTAGCCCATGTTGAATATGGCGCTCACGTCTTCAGCAAGCTCCGTTGATACAAATAAATTCACCGCAAACGGCCGATCGGTTTTTTTTCGTATCAAATGAATGGCTTCACGTATTTGTTCAGGCGTCATATACCAGCCCAAGCGTACCTAATCCACCAGCATTTGAGACTGACGCAACAAGTTCAGCTGTCGTTGAACCTCCTGCCATTCCTGCTTGTACGATTGGATAGTTAATCCCGAAACGTTCACTTATGCTCGTTTCATACCACATGCGATTCACCCTTTCGTCCATTCTTTTAACATTTCACAGTGCATAAGAAGATCATTCACGAGATCAGGAGTCCATTCCTTTGCGATCGGGATTTCTTCTGTACCCCCATCCAAAAAGTAGCGAATGCGCTCCATTAACCAGCAGACCGCACCGATGGTCAGTTGCCAATGCACATTCGGTTCACCACTTGCTTGTTCGTATGCGCTCACAATCTGCTTCCGTGATCCTTCAGCTGAGCTAATTAAACAATACAAATCGCCAAGATGGGGACTCACATACCCCTCTGACCAGTCTAATATACGGACGTCTCCACCAGTGTAAATGAGATTTTTCGTATGATAGTCGTTATGGGTTAACACAGGGGAAAACCCGTCATAAAGTTCAACAAGGTGGTGGAGAACGACAGGGCGGTGTCGTTTTAACCGCCTTTCATACAAAGCAATCCGATCAAAGTCTCGCAAGTGATCGCTTACCGAAGTGCCTTGCCCCTTCGTTTGAACTGTCGCCTGGCGGAGCTTCGATAGCTGCACTGCAGCCATTTCGTATCCGTCTTCATTCGGGGCTTGTTCGAGATTCGGCGCTTGTAAATCTTGGAGCTTTATTATCCCTAAATCGTGATCTTTTACATAGTCAATAACTTTAGGCACGGCTTCAATCCCTTGTAAAAACTCGTCATAGATCGTAATTTCTCGCGCATTTCTAGCGATGCCTATTTTAAGAATATGAGACTGTTGTCCAGCTGACGCTCGCCAAACTTCTGACAACTCCCACGCCCGCAACTTTTGCCATCTGTCATATTCGTAAAGTCCTAAAACCGTCGCGTAAGGTTGAAATACTTCTGGGATCGAGACGTCAGGCAACGACCGAATCTCAGCTTTCGCACTATGTTCGTTCAATATAGATGTCTCCTTCCTGATCGTTCTCCTCATCCCAAACGACATGGATTTCAAAGGTACCCTCTTTAAAGAAATAAGGAAAGCGGCGGCGAATCGACGGTTGCATCGGTAGATGCTCAACATCCTCAATATGTATCCAATTCGGCTTGCCCTCGCTGGCATGGGTCGTTAGTTCACCTGAAAAATGCTCAGTCATATAATTAAAAATCATATAACGGTCTTTCTTTACCGGATTCACAAATTCATAGATGCCTTTATATGTAAGATCCCACACATGTAGCCCTGTTTCTTCATACACTTCTCTTATTGCAGCTGATGTGAAGCTTTCCGGAAAGGCTACCTTTCCACCTGGAGGTATAAAGCCTTTAAACTCATCATGCGTGCGGTCTAGCAATAGAACGTAGTCCCCGTCTCTAATCAGACAAATCGTCCAAAATTTCACATTCAAGTCACTCGGCAACGATGTTCCCCCCTGACTTCAAGAAAGACACTAACCCTTTGCGGTCTTCCTCATAAGATAACGAAAGGTCACGTAATGTGGACACATCTATCCATTCCACTCGCTCAATAAGTCATCGGGATCTTGAATGTTTATGTTACCCCCAACAATTTCTATAAGGATATAGTGAACCTGTACACGAAACGGTTCAATTTGTGTGTGTTTAACGTGCAGTTCTCTTATCGCTCGGGCTATGTATCCCGTCTCTTCCCACACCTCACGCACACAACATTCTTCAATGGTTTCATCTTTGTTCTTTCCACCACCAGGAAGGGCCCACGTTTTCACTTCTTCTGGCGTTCCTTGTTTGACCATCAATAACTGGCGTTGATCATTTACACACACCGCACTCGCTCCTTGCCAAAACTCCATTACGGCGCTCCCCTTTCATGTTAGAATGGTGAGAAAATATAGAATAATGATGACTTTATTATGACACTGTTCTGCAGAAAAATATAGAATGTAAAGGTGCGACGGGGATGATTGCAACACAACGCTTATCTGTTCGACCGTACGAGAAGAGCGACTATGCAATATGGAGAGATCTTTATGAAAGCGAAGAATCAGCGCGCACATTCGCCGACCGTATCGCGGTTTACGAGCAGGCCGCTCAAAGAGATGAAATGTACCAGATCGGGGTGTTCAGAAATTCAGACGAACAGCTAATCGGAAAAGTTGAAGTGTATACGATTCTTCGTATGAGCTATGATTGGGGAATGATTGGTTATTCGCTTCATCACAGTTTCAGGGAAAGGGATACGGGGTTGAGATGGTGCATGCGGCGTGTGAATACTTCTTTTCTGCAAAAGGCTTTCGGAGGTTAGAAGCGCATATTGTTGAAGAGAATCAACGATCGATAAAGGTAGCAAAACGAGCGGGTTTTGCTTTCGAATGTATCCGGGAAAAGTTCGCAGAAGAAGACAATGTGCGAAGGGACTTCCACATCTATTCCAAAAATGGTCCGTGATGAAGCGCGTTGCCGTCGCCCCGTGCTACGTTGAGACCCGCCGAATCTTAGCCAGTAGCACGAACACGAGTACGATGACAAGAGCGACACAAATGAGTGCACCTACAAGCCCGCCAAAAAATAAAACGAGTGTTGGCAAGAGTAGCATGATTATACCTGTGAGAAATGTATACAACCCGAGAATTCTTGCGTACTCTTCTTTATTCGTAACCAGTGCGGATGGCGATACGTGTGGCAACGCCAGTCCAATAAGTGTGCGTTTCTTCTTCACACCAATGAGATAAGCGACGGCAAAAAGCAACATACTCATCGAGATTGACAATACGTGCAACATGAAAAACATGTCCCTTCCCGTTGTGACAGCTCTTGCTATTCATTATTTCAAAGTTTCTAAGCCAATGCGGACGTTTAAGAAAACTGTAATCAAACCCGCATCACTTTTTTTAAGCGTTTGCAGTAGAATTCGATGCCTTCGACATCATCCATCGTCCGCAGCATCCCATCAATAATGATTTTTCTTGGTTGGTCGTGCTCGAATTCGGCCTCAATGACGCTGATCGCCTCGAGCAATTGTTCCCGCTTTTGTTCAGTAAGTGTGATGTGTGAGAGCAACTGTCTGATCTCTTCTAGAAGATGAACAGCGCTGTCACGATTGCTCGTCCCCACCATACGGTCGTTCATTTGCAAAAGAGGTTGGGGCTCTTCTTTCATCCAGCAGCCAATTCATCGATTCGTCGACGGATGAATTGTGCGAGTGTGCTCGGGTCCAAGTTACTATCCAAATCGAGTAATGTTTGCAAATATGATTTCGTAATCCCATCTAACATGATACTCAAATCGTATATATGAGGTTGAAATTCCTCTCCATAAATGGCAGCAAATGTCTCGATGTACCACTTTTGCCGCTGTTCTTTCATTTCCCGAACAAATTGGGCAATAGTCGGATTGGTGGATAATTCTTGTTCTTGCAATTGCATCACGATAAAGTCTCGATGACGAAGCACTTCCTGAAAATGTACCGTCATCTGTTGCTCAAATGATTCCCGTGGATGCAATGCTTGTCTACGCACCTCATCAATCTTATGATTTAACCCTTCATAATAGTACTCATAGATTTTAAACAACAGCTCGTCTTTTGAGCGGAAATGCAAATAGAATGCTCCTTTAGAAATCCCACTAATCGTGCAAATATCTTGAATCGACGTCGGGTGGAACCCATCCGTCGCAAACAAATGGATGGCTTTTTTAAGAATGGCTTCTCTTTTTTCACTCATCTTCTACACCTCATCTACCATTCTATCATTGACTGACTAGCCACTTAGCGTAAAAGAGTGACAATCATGTTAAAATGACTGGTCAGTCACTAGAACGTAAACGACCGAAACAGGTTCATTTCTATATAGAAAGAACTTAACATTTTCCTGATTGCGCAGTTTGTTGTTGCCTTCCACTGCAGGCGGATGCTTGTAGTCTGGACTATAAGGGCAACATCGGTTCGGTAGTGACCCCTGGGTACGGTGTGTGGAAAGAAGTCCAAATGCCCCATATATCCATATTTGTGACATTTGAGAAAGAAAATCATGATTTTACACGTGAATGCGCACATAAACGGTGTCAACTGTCACATGCTTGTGCCAGGTGGTGAGCCTCGGTCACGACTTTTTACCCTTCGGCAAACGTTTCTCGTGTTGCCCGCAACCCTTCCAGTGACGAACAACGATCGACAACGAAGTTGTCGATGTGCAATGAGGTGAATGTCGACAGACAATATGCAAGCACTCACCTGCAAAGGCCCAACTCGGTCATCCGATTCAATGAAATTCTTTCGTTCAACTTATATAGTAGCGTCGTATCGATTCGTTTTCTACTTGCTCGTAAGCGATGGTATACTGGAGGAGTTTGAAGGAGGCTATTATGAACAAACGTTTGAAACACCGCTTTTACTTTACGTTTGCGGCCCCGGCCGCTTTTGTTACGATGATCGTCTTAATTGTTTTGCTTGTGAATCCACTGCCTCCAATTATTCTTTTCGGTACACTTACACTCGTTTATTTGCTTTTAGGTTTCTATCACTTAAACCATCATAAACAAAATCGCAAACAATGAAAGGAACGATCCTGTTGACCTCTATGTTTCTCGCTGAGGATGCTTGGCTCATCACTTATGTGTCACTCCTCGCTCTTTTCATCGCGCAATATTTATTAAATCATTTGATTGGGAAATCAAACTACTCTTCTTTACACGGGCAACAAAAGAAAACGTGGAAAACGTACACGTCTCACCCCCGATATACGATCAGCATTACTTTACTCGTGCCTGCCGCTGCTGCTCTTCTTCACGCCATTAGCATCCAGGTGGACAGTGGGTGGGTGACCGTCACTGTAGGCATTATCGTGTTTGCGATATACATGTATGTGTTACTAGAACTTGCCTTTTTACTTGCGGCAAATGTATTGCTTAGAATGCGCAAGTACCGAGATACAAGAACGTTAGAAAAGCATACAGGCATCGTCTTTTTTGTACTTGCTCCTATGATTTTCTTCGTTTCGTTCCTCGTTGACTGGGCGCTTGTCACATGGGCACCTGTCTTTCTCATCATCTTCGGATTTGCCTTTTACTTCTTGAGTGACCAAGAAGATAAGAAAAAACGAAAAAAACAATTTCGCTAAACTTATGATACAATTTTGTTATTTAGGAGGTGGTCGTATGCTAATGGGAGGTTGTTTACTCTTAGGGCTTGGCATTGGCTTTTTTATCGATAACGTTGTTGGAGGGGCTCTTGTCGGCCTCGGTGCAGGGATGATTGCAGAATTCTTTCGACGCTAACGACGATCAGCGGTTAGCGTCGATTTTAATGTTTGCATTTTTTTGATGGAGCGTTGCGAGGAATTCTGTTTCATCGGCGGGAGCAATTTTCACTGATCGGTAAATTCCTTTGTCGTAATGGATAACAAGTCCACGTTTTGCCATCGCTAAACTGAACCCTAACGGATACATTTGTTCATACGTGTCCACAGTCCGAATGTCATTATAATCGATCACCGTGTTGTAATGACCAGATCGGGCGTAGAGGAATTCATCATGCAGCTCATATCGGAGACGAACGACCCGAAAAATAGCGAGCGCGACGTAAATGATGAGAAGCGTAGAAATGATGAACACGAACGCGGGTTGCTGATTCTGAAACATAAGCAAAACGAATATTGAGACAAAAATGGCCCATCCAAGAAATAGCAACAGGACGACGCTCTTATCTCGTTTTGGGGCAAAACTCATCGCTATTCACCTCACCTCTCCCCATTTTCTCATACTTGTTTGTAAATTTAAATGGAAGTAAGGGTTTCAAAATGACGAATCCCGTGAACATATAACTATAAGCATCTAATTTTCACACTCGCGTTCTAGCAGGATCCAAAGAAGAGGTAGCGAATGTAAACAAAAGAAAGGATCGTGGTCATAGCATGTCAACGACGTTGATTATTGTGATCTTCATCTTCTTACTTTTGTTTATCGTTTACGCGGATCACTTGGCTTGGAAGACGATTGCTGAGGCGCCTTCAGAACGAGCAACGCATGTCATCCGAAAGCATAGCATTCTCACAGGGCGAGGGGTAAAGTGCCGACTTCGCACCATTACGCCAAAGCTTGGTGCTGGTTCGACTTCTCTTGGCATTTCGACGACTCGGCTTGAGGTGCACCGCCGTGATGCGACGCAGGCGGACCAATATTTGGCTGATGCTGAAGACGAAACACGATACGAGTAAAGGTGGTTGAAAACCAATGAGCGTATTTGATTATACTGTGGACAAAAGTAATGGCGAAGAATTTCCGCTCTCTGAATATAAGGGCGAGGTTTTATTAATTGTGAATACGGCAACAAAATGCGGGTTCGCCAATCAATTTGACGGCTTGGAGGAGTTGCACCAGTCGTACAAAGACGACGGACTGCGCGTTCTCGGATTCCCGAGCAATCAATTTATGAGCCAAGAACCGGTTCCTGACGATCAGATGGAAGAATCATGCCGCTTGAACTTCGGAGTGACGTTTCCACTGTTTAAAAAGATTGATGTGAAAGGGAAACAAGCAGACCCTTTATATAAACATTTAAAAGAACAACAAGGCGGCGTATTCGGAGACGAAATTAAGTGGAATTTCACGAAGTTTCTTGTCGATCGTGAAGGACAAGTCGTCAAACGATTTGCGCCGAAAGATAAACCGAAAGACATTGAAGCTTCCATTAAAGAACTGCTCTAAAATAAGACGATCGCGCATTGATTGTGCGCGATCGTCTACTCTAGGTTGAGCTGCAAGATACGCCAAAGCGGTCGTTCACCCAAGCAAACTTCTGACTAAACCCGTAATCCCCGATCGGCATGAGCTCGTTACCGCCTTCTTTCAGTTCGGTATACAAGTGATCCATTTCTTTCTCGTTTTCACAAGTGATGTACATCGAAATCGATGGGGTAAAAGTGAAGTCATACTGAATATGGCTGTCGATGCACATAAATTCCTGGTCTTTCACCATAAAACGGGCGCGCAGCACGGTTCCTTCTTCTCCAGGACCATCAGGACCGTAACGCTCAATGGCTTGGATTTTTGCATCCTCAAATACGGATACGTAATGGTTCATGCTTCCTCAGCGACTCCTTCTTGAAACATGAAAAACGGCAGCATTTGTTTCATGAATTTCCCCTCTTCTCTTTATAGAATTTCTACATCTGTTAGGTTGGCATCGGTGCTCCGCAAATATGCAACCGTTGTGCTGTCCATTTTCGCTCCGGTAAAGTCACAATGTTTCACCGTGCAATCTTTAAAGGTGACGTTTCGAAATGTCGCACCGTAAAAGGACGTTTGTTTTAGTGTACATTGCTTAAACTCTGTCCGCCTGAACGTTTCATAACTGAAATCTGCAAATGAAAGGTTGCAATATAGGAACCGGGCATCTTCATAGGAACAATTCTCAAACGAAGCTGATTTCAAGGAACTGTAATTAAACTTCGTGCGGTTTAAGTTCGTCTCTAAAAAGACGACGTGGTCCATCGACGTGTAACCGATTTTGCTTTTATCCAAATCAGCGTTGCTGAATTCTGAGTGGTTGAGATTGCTATTGTTGTATTTCCCACCAATCGTGGCAACGTTGGAGAAATCTGCTCTCTTCATCGTTTCATTATTATATTTCAAACGTTCATTCTTTTCTTTTGGCTCATCATTCATTTGAACGACGTCAAAGTCTTCTTCCTTCACGGAATATTCCTCCTAACGGTTGTCGTTAAAAATGATAACGCCGCTGGCAAACGGTCGTTATCATTCATTTTCTGATCCTTCTTCTAACTGCCTGCGCTTATGTGATAAATAACTCGTCACGAGAACAAAAGGCAAGAGAATAAGTGCAGTATCTCGTAGTTCGGTCACTCCTACAACAATTCCCGCAAAAGCAAAACCAAACACGACGAGACAAACGGATACGTTTACAATTCTAACGGTAGACACTGAAAATCGAAGTAAAAAATTATTCATACTCATACTTTATCATAAATGGTGTGAACGTTTCTCTACGTTTTGCTCAGAAGAGCCGATCGTTTTATTTATATACGCATGTATATACGCAAAACCAGCCGACCACACCAGTACGAGCACGCTCGCCATCGTCCATGTGTAAGCGCCGATCGAAGTCGTAAGTGTACTCACATGTATAATCATCATAGTAACGGGAAGAAGGGCACCAACGACCATGCCGTACTTGAGAATAGCGAGTTCACTTAAGTCCCTTTTTTCTTCAGGACTCGTCGTCCACAACACAACAGCTCCAGTCACGACGAGCGGAATTCCAATGAAATATAATAACGAATCCACAGCTGTGAACGCCGGATTTATT
Organism: Geomicrobium sp. JCM 19037; assembly: GCF_000698105.1. Taxonomy (NCBI): domain Bacteria; kingdom Bacillati; phylum Bacillota; class Bacilli; order Caryophanales; genus Geomicrobium; species Geomicrobium sp. JCM 19037. Next base: position 13,911 of record NZ_BAWZ01000015.1, read on the forward strand.
AACGTTGCTGAGTTGACGAGCATTCCAATAAACATCAAGTAAAATGCGACACGAAAAATCATTCGGTGTAAGTAATCCGCTGTGTTTTCTGTAGAAGACGTCATATGATCCTCCCCTTTACCCTCTATAGCGATCATCTCTCTTTTTTCCGCCGTTCATTGGATTTTTTCGTACGCGGAATCGTATTCGGACTTTGTTTTCGAATCCAGCGAATAAACGAGCGTAACTTAGCATCTTCTTTTAAGGCGCGGATGGTCGTTAAACGCGCTGCAATTTCTTGATTTGTGTACAGTGCATGAATCTGTTTATGACAAGGAATGCATAGATTGGCCGTCTCCCCAAACGTTCCACCTTCAACTTTAGGAAGTAGATGGTGCGTCGTGCATTTCACCGGATGTCGACCACACAGTTCACAAGTGCTCATGGGAACCACCTTTCTTATAACCTTTACCCAAAACGCTCTTATTTCATGTCAATACCGAGCATTTTCGTTGCTGTTCACTGATACTTCCCGCTACTATAGGTAAATATAAAGAAAACGAAGGAGACGATACTTTATGGATGCATTTGTGTTCCGAAACCCAACGAAACTTATCTTCGGTCAAGATCAAACGAACGCTCTCACTGAGGAGCTTTCGTCATTCGGTAAAAATGTTCTTCTTGTATACGGAGGAGGAAGCATTAAAGCCAACGGCTTGTATGACCGTGTCATCGAGCAACTAAACCGTGCTGGCAAAACAGTCATAGAGCTTGCCGGTGTGGAACCGAACCCGAGGTTGACGACGGTACGAAAAGGGATTGAGCTCATTGATGAACATCATGTTGATTTCATCCTTGCCGTTGGTGGTGGAAGTGTAATCGACGCAACGAAAGCGATTGCCGTTGGCGCCAAACACGAAGGTGATATTTGGAACGTCATTACAAAAAAAGAAACCGCACAATCTGCAATGCCATTTGGCACAATTCTTACCCTCGCCGCAACGGGATCAGAAATGAACGCGGGGTCTGTCATTACAAATTGGGAAACACAACAAAAGATCGGCTGGTCCAGCCCTTCCAGCTATCCGACATTTTCAATACTCGATCCGATAAATACAGTTTCTGCACCTCGTGACCATACGATGTATGGAATCATTGATATGATGACCCACGTATTGGAAGCCTACTTCCACCCAGCTGAACATACACCATTGCAAGACCGGATTTGTGAATCGATTTTGCAAACGGTCATGGAGCTGGACCCGAGCTGTTAGAAGACCTGACAAACCTTGATCAACGAGAAACGATTCTCTATTCAGGAACGATGGCGCTTAACGGCATTACGCAAATGGGAGCAAGAGGTGATTGGGCACACATAACCTTGAGCATGCGGTATCGGCCGTATCCGACATTCCTCATGCCGGAGGGTTGGCCATTTTGTTCCCTCATTGGATGAGAAAAAGCGTCGATGTGAATCCAGCAAGGGGCGCGCAACTCGCCGTCCGTGTGTTCGGTGTTGACGGGTCAGGCAAAACGGATCGAGAGACGGCACTAGAAGGCATTGATCGCCTCGCTTCGTTTTGGCTAAGCTCGGGGCACCGACACGACTCGCTGATTACGAGATTGGCGCCGATCAGATTGAACAAATGGCCGGCATTGCTGCTGCGAACGGACCGTTTGGAAACTACTTTGAAATGGATGAAGCAACCGCTTATGATCTGCTAAAGAAAGCATTGTAAACGATATAGTGCCAGGGACACTAACGCTCCCTGGCACTTCTTCTACTTTACTTAAGTCATACATAAGATAAAACGAAAAAATATTTTCGTTTTTATGTTGATTTTTGACCCGTGTTTCTCTCTTTACGTAGTAGAAAGGAGTGATTGCTTTGAAAGCTGATGCTGTATTTGAAGGCGGTGGCATTCGAGGAATTGCATTCGCCGGGGCATTTCTGCATGGAGGAACAAGGCGTAGAATGGGTCAGGCTCGCAGGGACCTCGGTCGGTTCCGTCGTTGCGGCACTGCTCGCAGCCGGTTATACGAGTAAAGAAATTCGTGCGATGCTTGAAACGCTTGATTATGAACAATTACGCGGTCGAACGTGGGTGAATCGTATCCCGATTATCGGCACACTATACAACTTACTCTTTCACCTCGGCATCTACAAAAACAACTACCTCGAATCGTGGGTCCATGAGCGCCTGCGAGAAAAAGGGATTCAAACGTTCGCCGACCTCCCTAATGAACGGTTAAAAATCATCGCTTCTGACATTACGAATGGCAGATGCTCGTATTCCCCGATGATCTGCCGCGCTACAACATGACACCTAAAGATCTGAATATTTCAAAAGCCATTATGATGAGTACGTCCATGCCTTTCTTTTATCGCCCGGTCGTTTGGAAAACGAAAAACCAAAAAAAGTCCTACATTATCGATGGAGGTCTGTTGAGCAACTTCCCGGTTTGGTTGTTTGATGTCGAAGATCCTGAATTCCCGACATTTGGCTTTCATTTCATTAAAGAAGAAATTCGGGCAAATGCAACGATCCCAACGCCGTTTCATCTTTTCCAAAATATATTCAGAACGATGATGCAAGCCCATGACCTTCGGCATTTCAATGAGAATACGAGTGAACGGACGATCAAAATCGATACCGGGGAAATTACCGCTACCGACTTTGAATTGAACCAAGAAGAAATGCAATTTCTATATCATTCAGGTTATGAGAGTGCACGCACATTTATGGAAGGTTGGGACTTCGAATCTCACAAATGGAAGCGAACGAAAACGAATCGTTAAAACCATCTTCCAATAAGGTCTTGTACCCATTGTACAAATGAAAATTGCTGATCTTCTTCTTCAGTAACCGTTTCTGAGGCTGCCTGAACTTGAAATGAGTCGAGCATCGGTCTAAGCGTCTGTCTAACGAGTACGTCATCTTCAGCATCACGGATGACTAACTGACCTTCATCAACTTCATGGGATACCTCGTCACCACGCGCTACTGTATAATACGCTCCTTGAACGACTTCGTATTCTTTTCCATCGTCTCCCTCAAAGAAGTCCCCTTCTTCAAGAGTTTGCGTTTCGTAGTTATGACCTGCATAGCGGAGTAACGCCCGTGTATCTTCGTATGAATCGTTCGCCGTTAAGGCATTCATGGTTACGACGATGTATTCATCATCTTCTATTTCTGCCATTGTTGCTAACGTGAATCCTGATTGGGAGACGAAACCATTTTTGACGCCAATCACCTCGTCATGATCTCTGACTAATTGATGGTGATTGTAGATCGTCGTCTCCCAGCTCTCACTTTCCCACTCAAATTCTTCAATGGCCGCCAACTCCCGAAATGCGTCGTTATTCATCGCATATTGGGTAATGATGGCCATATCTTCTGCGGTCGTATAATGATCCTCATCAAACAGTCCATGGGCATTCGTAAAGTGTGTATTCTCCACACCAATTCGTTCTGTTAAATACTCATTCATGACACGCTGAAACGCTTCTTCGCTACCGGCGAGGTGTTCAGCAATCGCGACACCCGCATCGTTACCGGAGTTAATGAGCAATCCTTTGATGAGCTGACCGAGCTCAATAACTTCACCTTCCATGAGGAATACCGTTGTGCCAACAGCTTCGGTGGCTGCTTCACTAATTTCGACAGAGTCGGTCCATTCTCCATATTCAAGAGCAATAATTGCTGTTAATATTTTCGTTATGCTGGCAGGAAACATTTGCTGCTCAGCTTGTTTATCGTAGATTACGTCTCCCGACTTGGCATCGATGACGATGGCGGTTTCACTTGTAATCGTTGGAGACTCGATTTCGGTTGCTTGTCCGATCGCAGGAAAAAACAACAAACCTAAGGCACTAAGTAATGCTACGCTTCGTTTAATAGTCATAACCACCCTGTAAACGACATGTTCTGCATAGCATTTTACCGCAAAACACATGGAACTTTAAATGACATTTTCATTACAAGGATCAAAAATACAGTACTAGAATAAGCATTGTTACACATATGTTGGAAGATGAGGAGGGGTTTTATGTATCTTCATACTGTACAGGCAGGCGAGACGCTCTCATCCATTGCTGCTGATTACCGTGTGTCGCTCACACAATTACTCCAACAAAATGCTGGGGTCAATCCGACGCAACTACAAGCCGGGCAAACCATACGTATTCCTGGACTGCCCGACCCTAGAACGATTCCGTATACGATTCGTGTTTCCATACAGAATCACACACTCACATTATTTCAAAACGGCGCATCGATCCGTGTGTATCCGATCACTGTCGGTCGCATGGTTACGATGACTCCGGTAGGGTCTTTTGTAATCGTAAATCGCCAACCAAACCCTGGTGGTCCATTCGGTACGATGTGGCTCTCGCTTTCTAAGCTTCACTACGGCATACACGGAACAAACGATCCAGCCTCAATTGGTCACTCCGTCTCCCACGGTTGCATCCGGATGCACAATGCCGACGTTAACGAATTGGCAAGCATTGTGCCTAATGGTACCCGTGTGACGATTGAGTCTTAATGACTCAGGCTTCTTTTAACTGGAGCTCAGATACGTTGTCATTAAGCTCATGGAGCACTTGCTTTAATTCATTTACAGCACGCTCAATCACTTGCGTATTCCTTAACTGACGATCCGTTTGTTCATTGCTTTCTTTTACCGTTTCACGGTATTGTTCAGACACATCAGTCATATTATTGACCTTTTCTAAAGCAGAATTTGCTTCGATGTTAATTTCTGATGTGTGTGCGAGTGATGTACGCAAATCGTCATGTAGCTCGATTAATTGCTTAGAGATGGCTTCGAAATATTGTTGTGTACGCTCCGATTGTTCAAAACCTTCGCGTGTTGTTTTTAAATTTTTGCTCATTCGTGTACTTAATGCATCCGTTTCAGACTGAATTTGTTGAATGAGTGTAATAATCGATCTTGCATTTTGGTCGGATTGCTCCGATAAAGTCCGAATTTCTTTCGCAACAACTGAAAATCCTGCTCCCGCCTCACCGGCTCGCGCAGCTTCAATTGCGGCGTTTAGTGACAAAAGATTCGTTTGCTCCGCAATCGACGTAATGAATGATGAAATCTTATTAATCTCTTTCGTCTTTTCGTTCAACTCGGTCATGCTGCTCGTCATCTCTTCTGTGCTCGTCGCAATCTCTCGAATGCCTTCCATTGTGCGATTCATCTCATGGGCACCTTCTTGCGACGAATGACTCGCCACACTTGCTCTTTCCTCAGTCTCCTTATTTCTTTGGATAATGGCTTCTGCAACTTCTACCACTTTTATGAGAGAGCCTTTACTCGCATAAGCGTTCTCCACTTGAGTAACAGCCCCTAGATCAATATGGGAAAAGGTCTCAACGGTGCGATTCGCTGATAGCTTAGCATCTGCAGATGTATGTTGAAGCTGTGCCACATTCGATGTCACCGCATCTGTCGTTGATGCGATGTTGCCAAGCAACGCTTTAATCACAGACTGATGACGTATTGTCTGTTCGTTCACTTCCTTTGCATGACGATTACGGACGACAATTTGAATCATTAGTGCACCCGAAGTTGCCAAAAGAAAAACAGCATGGATCATAAGCAAAGAAAATGGATATTGGTCTGTACCGCAAATGAGTTCTGGGAATGTGAAATAGCCGACAAAATGCTGGAGGGCAAAAATAATCGTGCTTACAATGATGAGGTGTAAGTGTGCATAATAGGCAAGAGCTGCCAACACCATAAAGATGGAGAAATGATATTCTACGAGGCCATCTCCAATGGCAATGATGGCAATGCTACTAAACGTTAGCGACAGCATAACGAGCCATTGGACCCACTTATACGCATGGCTTCTGAGGTGCACAATCAACGCCAAAACAAATAGTACAATCGGCAAAAAGAAAAGTACAGCGATAATGCCCGTGTACTGTCCTGTGCCAGCCCTGCCTGTTAAGAGTAAGTACGTATCAAGCCAACCGACATAACCATGCAAGAATGACACCAAACCCATAATCCCAAGTACAAATGCAGTAAAAGCCAACATTACTGTGTTTTCTTTACGTTTCACTAAACAACCTTCTTCCTAAGTCTTTATCCCTAATAATTACTATATATACCTAAATACTTACATTTGTAAACATTTATTTACAAGTTTTTATAGTATATCGTGCTATTTTTACTGATGAACAGTTTTGTAGGGGGGCTAATGGACCTCTCAGTTGTTAAGCGGCTGAACCCTTATGATCTAGACGAATGTTTTATATAGGTTGAGCTTTTGATTTTCCTATAGGAGCTTGATTTTCACTGCAGGCGAATGCTTTTATTCAAGGGTGACGTTGGTTCACCCTTTTGTCGACCGAGATCACTGAAAATTAGCTCCTCGTTCACATGAACGAGGAGCATGATTTATGAAGTAATTTCAAATGGGTGGTCACCTACGATGGGCAGATTTTCTCGAATTTGATCGTGAATGATATAGAATGAGCGTAAGATTTTCCTGATTTGCTCTGTGGGAATGGAGGGGTAGCGGGGTGCCATTTTGCGCGCTAGTTTACACGTTCTGCGCGCAAGTTTGCGCTTTTGACCGAATTTAGCGCCGATTTCACCAAACTTGCGCGCAGTTTGTTCCAACTGGAGCGCAGATTCCAGCATGAAGTGCCAACGATACGTCGGACCCATCGGGGCCGACGCCAAACCGGACTCGGTTCGGCGCGGCTCGCGCGACGTCATTTGGGTACTTCGAGGCGGAGATGTACACGTCACCCGGTAATCTGTTACCGAGTTTGCTCATTCTGTTCCCTAGTTTAAGAGAATATACCGCTTTTCCTACGCTTTCCCCCAACTTGGGAACAGTTCGTTCGTAACTCGAGCACAGTTTCGACTTTACAAGGCTTACTACTGGTTCTTGAACAAATTCTTTCGTTCAACTTATCTAAATCGCACTATAGGCGGTTCTATGATTCGATTCTTCGTTTCTATGGACAGATTTCCGACAAGATACTTCGTATAGAAAGCAACATCCACCCATAGATCGTTCTATGGGTGGATGTTCGTCCCGCGTCCGGCGCCAATGCTCAGAACTCATGTATGGAGGCGATGCTAAATCTTTAGCTTCGCATCACCTGGTAATTTCTAGGAGATTGGTGATCTAGATCACACCCGAAATGATCTAGATCGTTTTTTCTTGATTTCGGCACCGCAGGTGGCGACGGTCGCTTGTTTTTAGGGATATTTAGGAGATTGGTGATCTAGATCACGCCCGCCACCTAACTCACCGAAACAATCTGGACCGCTTTACGCACCCCCACCCCGACACTAGCTAATCTATAAATCTTCGTTTCTAGACCAAACGCCACTCAGTTTATTCATAGCACTTACTAAATACGTGGCTACATCGGGTCTACCCTGCTTTTCGAGGGTAGCTGAACTTAAAAAGATCTGCCACGGCCGAAGGCCGGGCAGATCGGGAAACGGTTTAGATCATGAGTTGTTTGTCTTCAATCACTGCGCGTAAAGACGAGTATACTTTTTGTTCAACGGTGATGCCGAGGTTGACCATCGTTTGGGCAACTTCTGGTCGAACGCCGCTGAGCACCGCCTCAACGCCGATTAGTTTCAAGGAATTCATGACTTTGAACATTTGACCTGCAACCATCGTGTCGATAATGCTCACACCGGACAAGTCGAGAATAATTCTGCGCAGCTGCATTTCCGAACCTTTCTCCAGTGCATTCGTCATTAAATACTGGGCACGATTCGTGTCAATTTCACCGATGATCGGAATGACACCTGTGTCTTTCGTTAATTGCACGACCGGGACGGAAAGCTCATCAATCGCATATTTCGCTGATTCGATGCTCCTATGGTAGTCTCGCATGTACGCTCGACTAACGATGAGCACCGCACTATCCATCACTTGACTAAATTGAAAGACGATATCATAAAAGTCATCAAGTGTAATGGCTTGCTTCTTTGCTTCATCGCGAATGATTTCACTGATGACGTTCCGGTAATACGCAATCTCATGTAAGCCCACGTCTAATGGCAACTGTAGTTGAACGAGGACGTTGGCCACTTGTGTACCCCATGATTGAATCGCTTCTTTCGACTCCTCAGGCTCACTAACAATCGATTCGGCATATACTTCAATGAGTTTTACACGCCAAGGCGTTAGTTGCATCTCTTGCGTCGAGTCGCTAATGCTACTATGCTGCTCAGGCATCTCGGAGAGCTCGAACTTTCTACGAAGAATCTCGTCCATAATCGGCGATAGCAATTCTTGTGACTTTATCATGTAATAGACTCCATCTCTTGTGTCTTTTTGATTTCATTTTATCATGAAACACAAGAAGTGCAATTGTCTAGTCCATCGTTCGTTGGATCGTTTCAACTTCGGGTCGAATCGTTCCTAAAGCGCGGTTTGTGAGTCGACCTTGTTCGTGGAATTGAGCGACCAACTGTTCAAATCCACCAAGATGCTGACGAACCTTTTCCTCATCCCCTCTTTCTGCAAAATAATCGAGTGTTTTTAGGTGAAGTTGTAGCAAATGTGTAGCGATTGGATCGATGTCTCCTGCCTTTTCGTATTCAGTTACGAGCGTCTGGATCGTTTGAATACTTGCGGGGTTCAGTTGAACCTGAGCAGATACAAGTAGATGATCTGAGGCATGTGAATCGATCGTTTCGACCTCAGAAATCTCCATTCCTGGAGATGTTAGCACGTAATCAATTCTCCGATCTGGCGCCCCAGCAGGAAATGTGTACCCTTCCCCAACCCCTGCCACGTCCCACACATCAACAAATTGTTCAAACAGCGGGCCGAGCTCGGGGGCATACGGCATTGCATTTAGGTCACCGGTCAACACCGTGTTCGGGTGGGCAGCCAAAACGTCTTGCATATCGGTCACTTGCATTTCACGAACTGTCGGATCGCCTCGATAATCAAGGTGTGTTGAATAGAACCAAAGATTGGCATCTCCGACTCGAATACCAGCTTCTGGGAACCCTGGCGTGAGCGTAGGTTCCGGATTGGCGTCTTGGGTAGACAGCCTAGCGATTGAATGGTTGTATGTGTGAAGAAATGGATAGTCACTCAAGACTGCCAATCCAAACTGTCGGTCCGGTTCACCAGGGATGTCAGCGTCATACGTGTATATAGGCGCAAAAAACACTTCCATATCCAACAATTCAGCAAGACGAGTCGCCTGATCCTCAAAATCACTACGACTGCCCCAATGTACGTCCACTTCCTGCAAACCGACGACTTCCGCTTCAGACGCTGCAATGGTTTCTGCAATCGCCTCAAGACCTAGTCCTTCAGTTCCAGCTGCAATGTTGTACGTCGCCACAGTCACATCGTTTTCAGCCGAAACCCCGCGCGCATCGAAATAAAGAGCGGATACAACGACGAACACAGCCGGTAACACCCATCGTTTACTACTTTTCACACTCAACCCTCCTCCCAAGATTCGATCACTTCACTCGCGTGCGCTTCAAGAACCTGCGCCACATCTTCGTTGATTTGTCCCGAACGTGTAAACATATCAATCATTTGCAGAAAACTGTTCATATGTTGAACGACCTTATCAGAACGTTCTTGCTGTTCAAAGTGGTCGACCGCTGACAAATGAACGTTCATTGTCCGAATTACCGTGCGATCCGTTAGCCTTCCGCTCTTCTCGAGTTGCGAAACGAAAGTTTTCATATACGTTGCGTCAATGTGATAAGAGAGTCCATGTCCAAACTCATAATGATCAGGGATAGTCACCGGAAGTAACCCTTGTGGATTCACTTCTCCAGTTAGAATTTTGGCAACCGCTTCATGCGAAATCGCCCGGTTTCCGTAAGCGGCTATATAGGCATCCACGCCAGGGAATTCGGCAACGTCGTAAGGATTACGAGCGGCAGTGACAATGACAGGTTTTCCTACGGAATGTAAAGCGGTCACGAGCTGTTGTTGCTGCTCACTTAAATGCGCAGAATGGGTAACAATGACAACAACATCGTGAGCGGCAGCTTCATCTGCGGCAGCATTGATGTCTTCCTCTGTCGGCGCATCTGCTGTGTGAGCAATGGACGTATTAAACCCACGCACATTGAGATGTTCTTCTAACATGTTGGCATTGGCAATGTTTGGACCTACGACGAGAACATCATCTTTCATTTGTAACGGAAGAACATTGTCATTTTTCACGAGGGTAATGCTCTTGTCGGCAATGGTTGTCGCCTGACTTAAGTGATCGTCGTTGCCAATCACATCCAAGCCGTCAGGATGTTGATACGGATCGTCAAACAAACCTTGGTCTTGTTTTTGTTGAACAATTCGACTGACAGATTCATCTAAACGACTCTCGCTAATCTCACCGGAGTTCACCGCTTCCAGCACAGATTCATATGCGAGTTCAACATTTGGAGGGTTTAACAATAAATCAACTCCAGCCTTGATTGCCTCCACAGGCACTCGTTCTGGCGGTACGACGTTCGCCCCTGACATGCCAAGACTGTCTGTCACGATGAGCCCAGTAAAACCGAGTTCATCACGCAAAAGGTCTGTCAAAATTGGTTTTGACAACGTTGCTGGCAATCCAGAGTCGTCGAGGGCGGGCACGACAATATGCGCAGGCATAATTGCGTCCACACCTGCAGAAATCGCTTCTTTGAAAGGGGCGATATCTTCTTCAAATAAAGTTTCTAGATCTTTTTCAATAATTGGCAGGCCATAATGCGAATCTACATCCGTGTCCCCATGACCGGGGAAATGCTTTGCCGTCGCCATCACTTGTTGATCTTGGTATCCTTGAATTTGCGCAACCCCAAGATCTGTAACTAGCTCTGGATCTTCGGAAAATGACCGGATGCCTATGACCGGGTTAGCAGGGTTCACGTTCACATCTAACGTCGGGGCGAAATTCATGTTGATGCTAGCGCATGCAATTCTTTCCCTAAGATTTCTGCAGATTGGTGGGCATACTCAATAGCGCGTGTCGCGCCAACCGCCATATTCCCAGGTAATTCAGTTGCAGGATGCGTGACTCTAGCAACTGTCCCTCCTTCTTGGTCCGTCGAGACGAAAAGCGGAATGCCACCATTTTCAACGGAAATTTCTTGTATACCGTTGGATAGTGCGTTCACTTGCGTGGCGTCAAGAGGGGTGCCGATGTTGTCTGTCCAGTTGAAATAGATAATGCCACCGATGTGATAGTTTTCGATCACTTCTTTGAAATTCTTGCCCCCTCGATTATTGTTCATGTTGATTTGTTCATAGACGGGGTCTGTCGGTGTTTGCCCATACACGTGCACGATGAAGAGTTGGCCGACTTTCTCTTCGAGCGTCATGTCATTGATGATGGTTTTCACGTCAATATCCATTGGTTCTGCTCCCACCGCTTTAGAGGAAGGCATAACGACCGAGGCGATGACCATTAGGATGAGAAACGATCGGATGAATTTTGTCCACATTACCAGATCTCCTTTTTCTCAATTTTCTTACTAATTATCAGTAAAAGATTAGCATTTGCCTCATGTGTTGTAAAATTAGCGCACGCTTTTTTTCGGTCATATTCCCCAATCATTCGACCCATTCGTGACTTACGACAGTTCACATTTGATTGGATGCGGGGGCGTTCGCCAAGCTTCAACACGAACGCCGTCGAATAATTGAGAAGAAAATCAGTCAGGCTGTGGATTACAATTTCATTAAATCTCTTTCATCTTTACGCGAACTGCTATATATTTTTAGTCATGTGTTTGTTCTTCCCTCATATACTGCATAGGTGTGCTTACGGTTTTCCCGAAAGGACTTTCCACCTAATCTATCGAAAAAGCGTTTATTTTTGCACGTGTAAGGGGATAGAGGTAACGCATACTTACTATTGCGATGACTTAAACAAGTCGCAAATACGGAGGACTCGACATGAAAAAAATGAATATGCTGCTTTCAACTTCTGCGCTAATGCTCGTGTTAGCAGCTTGTGGTGATGAAGACACAGAAACGGATGCAGATGTAAATGAAGAAGCGACTCAAGAAGAGGAAACAGACGCTGAACCTGTCGAAGACGAAGAAGTAGATACAGAAACATCAGACAGCAGTGAAGCAGAGGAAATTCTAATGCAGTCTATGGAAGCAATGGAGCAAGTGAACAGCTTCCGCTCGGAAATGGATATGGACCAAACGATCAGTTTTGACGGTGAAGACATGGTGATGGATTCAAGCGCGGTAATGGAAGTGATCGTTGACCCGATGATGTTCTCACAAACGATGACGATGCCAGACCCTATGTCTGAAGAAGAAATGGAAATGGAACAATACATGGATGAAGATGGCACGCTCTATATGTACGATGAAATGAGCGGTGAATGGTTGAAAATGAGCGGTGAAATGATGGGTATGGAGAACTTAGAAGACTTCCAAATGGCTCCTCAAGACCAGCTTGAAATGTTGCTCGAATACGCAAATGAACTGTCCGTAGAAGATGAAGGTGATCGCTACGCCCTTACGATCGAAGGTTCAGGTGACGATCTTATGGAACTGACCCGCGAACTTACGCAAATGCAACAAGGTGACCAACAAATGGCTGCTGAAATGGATCAAATCTTCCAACAGATGGACATTAATGTGTTTGATTACGTGATCTACATTAATAAAGATACGTACTATCAAGAAGAAATGACCATGAATCTTGAAATGGAGATTGAAGAAGAAGGCGAAACAATGACAATGGTTCAAGAGACGCACGCAACCTTTTATGACTTCGATGAAGTAGAGTCCATTGAAATTCCACAAGAAGCTCTAGATAACGCCATTGATATGGGTGAGATTGAGCAAGAAATGCCTGAGTTTGACGAAGACATTGAAGATGATGAGCTAGATGTGGACGAAGAAGACACAGATAGCGACGAATAACAGACGATCTCACCGCCCCTGCTGGGGCGGTTTTTTGTTTCTCAAAAAATGATCCGATAAGTGATCCAAATGGGCATCCGCATCGTTAGCTATGGTATACGTACTTTTCAAATGATTGACGAGATTATTTCACAAATTCATTGAGGCGATATGTATGAAAGTAATGACACTGTTTACGCTCACTGGTTTTCTTGTCATTCTTGCAGCGTTTACGTTCGTCACGATGAACGCCCCCGATGCAGAAGATGAGGACGTAACTAGCCGTCCGGTCGCTCCTGAACGATCCGTTGAAGATGAAACGACCGACTCACACTCTGAAACCGCGCAAGAAGTGAGCCAACCCCGTCCACCAGCACCCGAAAACGTGGAGATTACGGGTACATTTCTCACTTGGCACGCCGTTCGTGAAGACGACATTCGCGGTTATCGAATCTACAAAGGCAGTGGCTCTAACTTTGAACCTGTGGCAACAGTTACACAAAGTGAAAGAAAAACGTATACCGATGATGACATTGACCAATTGGATTATTACGTGACGACGATCGCGGAAGACGGCACCGAATCTGAGCCTTCTAACAAAGTCTCTCAATAATTTTTTAAAAAAAATTTAAGAAAAAGTGATCCAAATCATTTTCGATTACGTTAGCTTAGGCAACTAGGCTTTGAGACATCGTCAGAAAAGCGAACACCAAGAACAACTTACATGTCAAAATCGATACTCTGACTGAGGAGGTGTTTTCCATGTTAGATGTAACCCAACTGCTAAATGATGTCCTAACTGAGAGTGGAAACGAATCAGGAAATATTACCATTTCACTAAATGTTCTATAAGAAAAGATAAGTATTCGTAGGAGGTGATTCTCATGTTCGATATCACGCAAATCTTGAACGATGTTCTTACTGAGAGTGGCACCGACTCAGCAACTTTCGATCTTGATTTCAAAGTATTCTAGTTGGAGCAACTTTTAATCTTATAAAGGAGGTGTTTTCCATGAACGACATTACGCAAATTCTTAATGATGTGCTTAACGGGAGCGGAAACGACTCGCTTAACACAGGCCTTGACTTAAACATTCTTTAATTCTTTTCAACCTTTTAGGAGGTGTTTCACTTGGATCTTACACAAATTCTTAATGACGTGTTGAACGATAGCGGGAACGACTCGCTTAATACGGGCATTGACTTGAATGTCCTATAAATTAAAACGAATACAGATAGGGAGGTGTTTTCCATGAACGACATCACACAAATTCTTAATGATGTACTCAACGGGAGCGGAAACGACTCCGGGAACATCGGTCTTGACTTGAATATTCTTTAAGTCTGTGAAACCTCTACGAAAATAAGAATAACAAAAACAACAAGGTGAGCGCAGGTCTACTTCTGTTCATCTTGTGAGCCGAAACAATCCTTTAACTTCGGAGGTGAGTATACATGTTAGATCTTACACAAATTCTTAATGGCGTGTTGAACGATAGCGGAAATGACTCGCTTAATTCAGACCTTGACTTGAATATCCTATAAATTCATTTGAATACAAACAGGGAGGTGTTTTCCATGAACGACATCACGCAAATCTTAAACGATGTGCTTAACGGGAGCGGAAACGACTCGCTTAACACAGGGCTTGACTTGAACATTCTTTAAGTCTGTGAAACCTCTACGAAAATAACACTAACAACGACAGCAACAAGGTGAGCGCAGGTCTACTCACGTTCATCTTGTGAGCCGAAACAATCCTTTAACTTCGGAGGTGAGTATACATGTTAGATCTTACACAAATTCTTAATGGCGTGTTGAACGATAGCGGCAATGAATCACTTAATTCAGACCTTAACTTAAACATCCTATAAATTCATTTGAATACAAACAGGGAGGTGTTTTCATGAACGACATCACGCAAATCTTAAACGATGTGCTTAACGGGAGCGGAAACGACTCGCTTAACACAGGTCTTGACTTGAACATTCTTTAAATCTTTTCAAACCTTTTAGGAGGTGTTTCTCTTGGATATCACACAAATCCTTAATGACGTGTTGAACGATAGTGGGAACGACTCGCTCAATACAGGACTTGACTTGAACATTCTTTAAACGTTATCTAATCCTATAAAGGAGGTGTTTTCCATGAACGACATTACGCAAATCCTAAACGATGTGCTCAACGGGAGCGGAAACGACTCCGGAAACATCGGTCTTGACTTGAACATTCTTTAAGTCTGTGAAACCTCTATGAAAATAAGAATAACAAAAACAGCAAGGTGAACGCCGGTTTACTCCCGTTCATCTTGCGAATGGAAACAATTCTTCTACTCCGGAGGTGTGTAACATGTTAGATCTTACACAAGTTCTTAACGATGTGCTTAATGACAGTGGGACTGACTCATTGAACACAGATATTGATTTTAATCTCCTTTAAATGATCTAACCAACCTGTCGGGAGTCCTCTCTCGGCAGGTTTTTAAATTCGATTGAAGTGGTGAAACCCGATGCTGGAGCTAATGAGAATTTACTTAAAACCTTATCGAGCCAAATTAGTGCTAATTGCTTTTTTAGTATTTCTACAAGCAATCCTGCAACTGACCTTACCTACACTTCTCGCTGAGCTTGTTGATGTAGGGATTGCCAATGCTGATATGTCTTACATTATCCAAATTGGCCTTTGGATGTTATTGATCACGCTCATAACCGTAGCAGTGACGATTTTGTCTGGCTATCAGACTTCGAAATTAACATCTTCAGTTGCTGTGACTATAAGAGAGAGGTTATACGCCAGCGTCCAAGGTTTTTCGCTTCAAGAATATCGTCAATTCGGTCATTCAACATTGCTCATCCGAACGACAAATGATGTTCAACAAGTCCAGACAATCTTATCTCTTCTATTAAAAACAATGCTGCTCGCTCCAATGATGTTCATCGGCGCATTTATTCTTTCAGTAACAAAAAACGTAATGCTCTCATTCATTCTTATCGCGCCGCTTCCCATTATTATTGTTATTGTCATTGGCTTTGCAAAAAAAGGTGGCGTATTGTTTACCGCTTTACAAAAAAAGGTGGACCAATTAAACCGGACATTGCGTGAAGGCATCACCGGAATTCGTGACATTCGTTCGTTTAACCAAGTCGATCGGGAACGAGAGCGCTTTTCAGAAGCCAATCATTCCTACCGAGATGCCGCAATTCATGTTCACCAGCTCATGATCTACCTCACACCGATCATGATGTTCATCTTGAACTTTTCAATTATAGCGCTTTTGTGGTTCGGTTCACTGCAACTAAATGCAGGCGAGCTGCAAGTCGGGGACCTTATGGCCTTTATTCAATATGCGATGTACATCCTGTTCTCGATCATGCTAACGTCCGTATTATTTGTCAGTTTCCCACGGCATCGGTATCTGCAAAACGGATTCTAGAAGTGTTAAATACGGAGTCGAACATCAAAAAGCCAGCACAGTCGTTAACACCCGAACAACCGTCTAGTCTACGCTTTTCAAACGTTTCCTATCAGTATCCGACTGCAGAAAAACCTGTGCTCACAAACATCACTTGTACGATTCCTGATCATAAACGTACCGTCATCGTTGGAGGAACGGGTGCAGGAAAATCGACGTTTCTACAATTGATCCCAAGACTGTTCGATGTGACTTCCGGGAACATTGTGTTCGGTGGCATCGATGTACGAAATATGGACCCAGAAATGTTGCGTTCTGTTACGACGTTCTCGCCGCAAAACACTCAGCTTTTCTCAGGGACGATTGAAGAGAATCTTCGCTTTGGCTCAGAGGACGTTTCAAAGGATGAGATCGACCGAGCGCTGACGATTGCCCAGTGCACATCTTTTGTTCGTGAACTTCCTGATGGCCTCCAGACGATGTTAACGCAAAATGGGAAGAATTTGTCAGGTGGACAGCGTCAACGTTTAGCCATCGCACGCGCGCTCATTCGCAACACACACATGTATCTTTTTGACGAAAGCTTTTCTGCCATCGATGCAGGAACGAAGGGTGAATTATTTGATGAACTGTTCGAAGCGTTAGACTCATCTACTGTAATCATCGCAACACAAGACGTTGAGATTGCCAAACGAGCGGATCACATTGTCGTTTTAGATGAAGGAGAAATCATCGCTGATGGCACCCATGACGAACTGTTGCAATCGAGTGGGATCTATCACGAACTAGCGGCCACGCAATCGGAGGAGGGTACCCGATGAAAAACCAAGATTTTAAAAAACAATGGGGTACATTAAAACGACTTCTTGGCTACCTAAGGCCGTATCGTTTCCGGTTGTTAACTGTCGCTGCAACATCTGTGCTGAGCACGTTATTTCTCATACTCGGTCCATTTGTTCTCGGCCTAGCCATTACAACATTGTTTGAAGGGACCGTTAGCGGTTCAGGCATTGACTTCTTTCAAGTAGGTCAAGTGTTGTTAGGGCTAGCTGCACTCTATTTATTTAGCGTGTATTTCTCCTATATCCAAGAATACTTGATGATTGGTGTTGCACAGCGCGTCACCTATACCCTTCGTCATGAATTGCATGATCAGCTCATGAAGCTACCCATTACTTTTTTTGATCGTGTCAGCACAGGGGACTTGATGAGTCGAGGGGTGAATGATCTTGATAAGATCAGTAGTACGTTACAACAGACGATAACCCAAACGATTACGGCTGTAATTACGATGATCGGCGTCGTCGTCATGATGCTTATCATTAGTCCCCTTCTTACTCTTATTGTATGTATCACCTTGCCGATAAGCATCCTGATTACGAAGCGAGTTATTGGGTACTCCCAAGTGCAATTCAGGAAGCAACAACAAGCGTTAGGCACACTTAATGGGTACGTTGAAGAGAGCTACACGAATCACTCACTCATCCAAGCGTATCATCAAGATGAGTCGATGAAATCTAAGTTCCAACATCACAATACTTCCTTATATGAGGCCAATTGGCGATCGCAATTTCTTTCAGGGCTCATCGTGCCCTTGCTCAACCTCTTGAACAATATCATCTACGTCGTTATTGCGATCATAGGTGGAATCTTCGTCGTTCAACGTACGATTGCCATCGGTGATGTTCAAGCACTCATTATGTATATTCGCATCTTCACCCAGCCGATCAACCGAGTCGCAAACATTACGAATACAATCCAGGCGACGATCGCTTCTGCCGAGCGGGTATTTCAAATTATCGATCTCGCTATGCCTAATCATGCGAACGGAACAGCCGTTCCAGAAGGCCATGGAGAAATCTCATTTGAACATGTGTCGTTTCAGTACGACGCAAACAAACCCGTTCTAAAAGACATTAACGTAAACCTAGAGGCTGGTGAGGATGTAGCGATTGTCGGTGCATCCGGTGCGGGAAAAACGACGCTCGCTCTTTTGCTATTACGGTTCTATGAAGCAAACGAAGGATCAGTTTCTATTGATGGTTTAGATATTCGCACCATTGAAGAAGATGCGCTCCGAAGGCAAACGAGCATCGTCATGCAAGATCCGTGGCTATTTAGTGGTACGATTCGCGAGAACATTACGTTCGGGCGGCCCCTGTCTTCTGAAGATGACATGATTACAGCCGCCGTCCAGGCTAGAGCGGATGCATTTATACGCAAGCTTCCAAATGGGTACGATACACACCTTGATGAACAAGCTTCCGGGTTGTCTGAAGGTGAAAAACAACTACTTTCGATCGCTCGTGTCATGCTCAGTGATCCCCGCATTCTCATCTTAGATGAAGCAACAAGCAATGTGGACAGTCGGACTGAATTACAAATTCAAAAAGGACTTCAACAACTAAAACAAGGCCGAACGACCGTAACCATTGCCCACCGTCTGCACACCATCCAAAATGCTGATCGCATTCTCGTCATGCAAGGCGGACAGATCGTTGAAGATGGCGCCCATGAAACACTCGTTCATAGCGGCACGCATTACCGCCAGCTGTTTAAACGAGAACTTGACGCAGCTAAAGAATTCTAAAAGCGCCGCCTCCTCTTATCACGGTGAAGTCCATCTGCTTCCTTATAAATCAGTTTGGAAGCAGATGCAGCACGGGTAGGCATCTGCTTTCCCATAATTGATAGCCACATCACCGCTCACTGAATGACATCGACAAAAACGATGAACACCATCTTTACATGGTGTTCATCGTTTTTTCGTTACAATCTTTCATTGGTTAAGGACTAAAGAATTTCTCCGTATAATACGGTTGATCTTCTTCATTAAATGCGACACCGACTCCGAGGGCGTCGAAGTGACCTTGCAAAATGTTCTCGCGGTGCCCTGCAGAATTCATAAGTCCTTCGTGGGCAAAGATGCTGCTCCATTGTCCGTACGCAAGGTTTTCACCTGCGGTTCGGTAGGAGATGCCGTCGTCATCCATGCGATCGAACGGTGATTCACCTTCTGGATTCGTATGGCTGAAGAACTGTTGGTCTGCCATATCTTGGCTATGGTCTCTCGCTGTTGAACGAACGGCTTCGTCCCACGTTAACGGTGCGAGACCCCGTTTCACGCGCTCCGCATTCGTCAAGTCAAACAGCTGATATTCAAACCCGTCTCTTAGTGACTCGTCTTGGGCACGATACATCGCACTTCTACTTTGTTCAATTTCTTCATCAATGATTTGCAGCGCGGTTACCCGACTTTCCTCATGCACGTCATAAAAGACGGTAACGTATTGATTTTCTTCAGCGAACACATCATGTTCGCCGTCTCCATCGAGCTGATATCGAATGAGCCCTTTTCTTAAGTAAGATTCAGGCTCACCAAGTTCCCCTCGCACATCTTCTTGAAGACTGCCAAATGAAAGATCGCTCGTCGATGAAATTAAGTCTTGGTTCGTATATAAGCCACGCACTTGCTCTTCCTCGTCATACATCACCTGCACATAGTTGTGATATTGATCGTGGTACGTGACCCATTCCAAGCCGTATTCACTCAGTGAAGACCGTTCAGGTGAACCTACTTCAGCTTCAACATCCGACCGATCGTCGCCCATTTCAATATTATGGATGGAGAACAATTGATCCGTTGGCTCGTGCAAATCTGGATCTTCGACATCTTCAGGTGGTTCATCTGTGTTGCCTGTAATGGCATTGATGACCGAATGAATCATACGGTTAATATCTTGGAATAGCTCTCTCAGTTGAAAATCATCTGCAATCTCTTCCCTTGACTGATTAATCGTATCCCATAGCGTTGATTCTTCAGCTGCATCGGCAGCTCCCGGATTTATATAGAAAAAGGTAATCGCAAACATAAACACATACAGGGATCTTTTCAAATTGGATACGCTCCTTCTGTATACCAAACTCGCCTCATAAAAATGAACGCTGTTTTTCTCCCTTACGTTACACATGTTCCTTTTTCTACTATACACCGTTTCCGCCGCCGATAATCCTTGTTAACGAAATTGAAAGAATTTCGCCGTTGCCTAAGGGAACTTTCACTTTGATTTGTGTCTTCTATTATGTAACGCTTTTACTTGATCAAAAAACGCGTCCACTGGGCCATCAACCCGTGCATCAACGATCACTTTATGAATCGGCAACGGGTGGACGACTGTGCTCGTACTCCCGAATTCTCGCTTCCATTCACGTAATTGGCTTGATGACGTGGCGTACACAATTCGCCCCATCCCTGCCATCGCATGAGCGATGCACACATCGGACAATGCTCACCTGACGTATACACGGTAGATTGGTGTCTCTCTTCTTGATTGAGATGAACAGATGCAAAGCGAACGAGCTCAATTTCTGGATGTTTCGTCACGTCCCCTGAGGATACACGGTTATAATCCTCGGCAAGAATTGTACCGTCTGCGGATACGAGGACCGAGCCAAACGGGTCATTGCCCTCGGCCAACCCTTTTTCGGCAAGAGAAACCGCACGTTCAAGATAGTGGATGTCTTGTTCTGTAATCATGCCCGACTCCTCCTTATGTCTTTTTTCATTATAATATTCGTCTCTTCGTAGTCGAGTTTCTCGTAAAGACGCCTTGCAACATCGTTATGGCCAAACACTTGCAACCCGAGTCGAGAAATGCCCATCTTCGTTGCCAGCCGCTCGACTTCTTGCATCGTTTGTTTCCCCCATCCTTTTCCTTGATGTTCAGGGGATAGGGAAATATCGTAGATAAACTTCGTCGTCTGATACTTTGGCAAACCAAACGAGACCTAGCGGGGTTTGTTCATCGTACACGTCGTACAGAAAGTGTCCGGTCGTTTTATCAAGGTGTGGCAACAACCGCTCGTACGTCGCTCGCGCCCGCTCTTCTGCCCCCTCTTCTTTCCACGTTCCGGATTTCACATTTTCTCGGGCGTACTTTCTAATAGCCGTTTCCACGTAACGCTCTACATCTTCACTGTTCATGCGAACGAGTGTAACCAAATTTCTCCCTCCAGCCATCATTAGAATGGCAAGTATTCTTCATTTCCTACTTCCATGAGCAGTGGAAAGACCGCAATCACTGCTACAGCTAACACGATAAACACGCTCATAATCCCTAAAAAAGACAGACTTGTAAACAAGCTAAGTACTGGGATCATGAGCGGCAATATCGCAGTGATCACACCTCGCTTCTTAGCGCGCTTCGTTAAGTATTGAGGTACGTGACAATGAGAACAATTCATATGATGAATACGCGTAAAAAATTGCTTCAAACTCCATCGATAGCTCCATAATTGTTGGCAATTTTCACAAATCAGAATCGTGATCACCTCCTCTTTACACATGTGTGTAGCGTAGCATACTAAATTTGCCACCGTCCATGCTCCATGATCAGAACCGTCCGTTCTGCTTTCAACCCGTACACGTTCATCTGTTCACTACCGATCATTACGTCTTCATGAATGGCTGATTCGTTCATCCCTACTGCCATTCGTTCTTCCACACTCATCTGCTCACCGTCATATAAGTTGTCTACATACGCTCCTCCAAAAGCGATGTGTGAAGCCGCATTTTCATCGAGCAACACATTCAAAAATGTTACGCCTGTTTTTGCGACGGCTGCATCTGCAGCAACGAGCGCAACCTCTCCGAGCCTACTCGCCCCGTCATCGGTTTGCAAATAGGCAAACAAGCGAGCATTGGGAGGTTCAATGCGCACGAGGCGGCCTGTTTCAAAGAACAACTGCAAATCCTCAAACGTTTGCCCTAGCAGATGCACCGGTTTCGTCAGCGTACAAAAGCCGGTTACTCCTCGTTTGTCAGGCATCGTCCACACTTCTTCTACAGGAATGTTAGAAAGAAACACGCGCCCGTCTTTCGTTCGTTCAGACCCGCCGGTCCACCGATGCCCATCAATTAACGTCACGGTCAAATCCGTTACTGGGCTCACAAATCGCAACGCGTCAAACAGTGCATCATTGAGCAATGCGACCTTTTGTTTAAGCGCTTCATCACGACGCTTCCAAGCGAACACCGGGTCTGTTTCATATGCGCCACACACATTTAGGATGAGCGACCACAATTGCTCAAGTGACT
The DNA here is from genome assembly GCF_000698105.1 of Geomicrobium sp. JCM 19037. Classification (NCBI taxonomy): domain Bacteria; kingdom Bacillati; phylum Bacillota; class Bacilli; order Caryophanales; genus Geomicrobium; species Geomicrobium sp. JCM 19037. Next base: position 36,294 of record NZ_BAWZ01000015.1, read on the forward strand.
GCGCTTCGCTTAGATCAGGGAACAGCTGCACCGCCCACTCCGTTGTTGGCGCACAAACGACGACCCATTTGTTATGATTTTCCATTCCGAATTGCCGCACCGGTCGCATCGCCCGTGCTTTCGCCTGACGGACGGCCAATGCTCTCTTCTGTAAATTCTCATCGGCGTACTGTGAAAATGTCGGTGACGTGATCGTAATCGTGGAATACCCTGCCTGCATATTGTTTTTTTCATTCGTGACGGCAACCTCTGGGTATGTATGAAGAAATTCTTCGTGCACGTGCTCGGTTCTCGCATCCTCAATGCTAGGGTCGCGTACGTCGAGCTCCACATGTTGGGCACCTCTACGATACGCCTCTTTCACAATTTCTTGCACGAGCGCTAGGTGCTCCGTGTGACAGTTGACGCGCACCAGTTCGCCCGGTTTTACCCGAATCCCGATCTGTATGATGATTTGGGCATACGCACGTATACTCATGAGTTTCCCCCTTCCGTTTTCTGTAATCATGACAAATCCGTTACTGTTCTGTGATAGAAATCGCAACATTTGGTGATTGTAAGGCGTAATTGTATGAAAGCTAACTGATGAGCTATAAAATAGGATGTAAGAGGTACGATAAGGAGGCTTTTGTGAACGCACGACTGAATCCTTACCGACGAAAGATGTACATGATGTTGCTCATCACTGTTGTTACAGGTGTAGCAATCATTACGCAAGCATATAGCATTGTTTTTATTATTGATGGCTTATTTCTGCAATCTTCGACGTTTCAACAGATTGCCCATCTACTTGTTCTACTCGTTGCTGCGTTATTCCTGCGCACGTTTAGTCGCTTTCTCATTCAACGAATGGGGAGCAGGATTGCCTCAGATGCGAAAGTTCGACTTCGGGGTCGTTTAATTGAGCATTATACGAATGGCGCGATCGTTGGGAGCAAAGAGGCGCATACCGGTCAAAAGACGAGCTATTTCCTCGATACGATTGATGAGACACAAAACTACTATAGCAAGTACATTCCACAAATGGTGCAATCGCTAGTAATTCCACTCATGATTCTTGCCGTCATCTTCTTTGAACATTGGGCGAGCGGACTGATTATCCTTATTACGGCTCCGTTTATTTTTATTTATATGATCATTATCGGCATGAAAACTGGCGATAAGTCGCAAGAACAGCTCGATCAGATGGCCAGTTTTTCTGGGGTTTTCCTCGACACGTTACGCGGTTTGAACACGATCAAGCTTTTCGGGCAATCTGAAAAGCAACGCCAACGCATTAAAGAGAAGAGCTTAGCGTTTCGTGATGCGACGATGAACGTGCTGAAAGTGGCGTTTAGCAACTCTTTGGCGCTAGAGTTCATCTCGATGCTAAGCATCGGTATTATTGCGCTCGAAGTTGCGATTCGCATGATCATCGTGCAAGACACTTCATTTGTTTCAGGTTTTCTTATGCTCATTCTCGCGCCCGAGCTTTTCAATAAACTGAAAGAACTAGGCACAGCGTTTCATCAAGGGAAAACGAGTTCAGGTGCACTTGATAAAGTGGAAGAACTTGTGAACAATGATCGCGGGGAGCCGGTCGTTTGGGGAGAGCAACCCGTCGCAACCGAACAACCCCCAACACTCACGCTAAAAGAAGCGGCGTTTCGCTACGATGATCGGTTCGCAATTGAAGCGGTTGACTTTCATGCTCGTCCGTTTGAACGAATTGCGATTATCGGCGCCACTGGATCAGGTAAATCTACGCTTCTTCATATGCTTGGCGGCTTGTTACCAATTCACTCCGGCGCTTATTTCATTAACGGGGTCGACCGTGAGCAGCTGTCTGTTGCGTCTTGGTTTAAGCAACTGAGCGTAATCAGTCAGGATGGCTATTTATTCGCTGGCACAATTGCGGAGAACATCGCGCTCGGTGACAACGATCCGATCCGGCATGAAGCAGTGTTTGAAGCAGCAACTGAGGCCGGTGTGTACGAGTGGATCACACAGCTTCCAGACGGGTTTGATACTGTAATTGGTGACGGAGGCCGCGGACTATCCGGTGGTGAACGTCAACGTGTGTTCATTGCACGAGCTTTCTATAAGAAACCCGCGGTCGTTCTGTTTGATGAGCCGACGACCGGGCTCGATTTAAAAACAGAGCAAGTGCTCCAATCATCGTTGTTACGACTCAATCAGAACTCGACTGTGATCGTCGTCGCTCATCGCCTTTATACGATTCGACAAGCAGATCGGATTGTTTTCATGGACGAAGGAACCGTTCGTTCCGTCGGCACTCATGAAGAGCTGTGGCAGAGCGATCCCCTTTACCAACAGATGATCCAGACACAACAAGGAGGAGAATCGTCATGAAAGCTCTCATTCCTTATGTGAAGATGGCGTTTGCCGAAAGGCGTGATATGCTCTTATCAATTTTGACTGGATTTATTGCCGGAATCGCAGCGGTAAGTCTCTTTTCGGCAAGCGGTTTGCTCATCTCTCGAGCCGCACTCACGCCCCCGATCTACACACTCATGGTGATCGTTGCGATCGTGAAACTGCTCGGTGTGACCGCCGCCATCAGCCGCTATGGTGAACGCTATTTTTCACACCGTGCGACATTCACAATGTTGAGTAACATCCGCCTCAGGGTATACGAAAAGTTGGAACCCGTCGCATCTCGCGTATTGTCAAAAATTCAAAGCGGTGACCTTATGTCCCGAATTGTTGGGGACGTTGAGTCGTTACAACACGTGTTGTTGCGCGTCATTTATCCACCCGTCGTCATGCTTACTGTATTTATCGCAACGATTACGTTTACATTCACGCTTTCTTTCGGTTCTGCGGTTGTTATTTTGGCAGGCTTTGTACTCGTGCTCGTCGTCATTCCAACACTATTTTTTATCGGTCACCGTCGTGTCGATTCTAAGCTTCGCCAAACGAGAGGCGAGCTTTCATCCGAAACAGCCGAGTTTCTTTCTGGCTTCAAAGAACTCGTCATTCACGGCGCTTCCGAGCAACACAAACATGTTGTTCACGAAAAAATTAATGCGTATGAACGGGAGAAAGAGCAGTCCGAGCGAATGCACATTTGGAGTGAGTTCGCCATTGGATTTCTCTCACTCATCGTCTCTGTTGGCGTGCTCGCGTTCGCTGGGTTTCAAGTCGCAGAAGGAAATCTCGCCGGCACATTGCTTGCCATGCTTCTCATGATTTCACTCACCGTTTTTGAACAAGTCACACCGATGGCGCTTTTCCCGTACTACGTGCAGGAGAGCAGTCAAGCCGCCAAACGGCTGGAAGACATTGATGAGGATGCGCGTACAGAACCGTCATTTACTCCGTATGACGGTGATTCACCCCCGAGTATTCAGTTTGATCGGGTGAGCTTTTCGTTTCCAGATTTCCCACGTCCAGTGCTCGAGTCCGTTTCGTTTGCCATCGCCCCTGGGAGCCATACCGCCATCATCGGAGCAAGCGGCTCAGGAAAATCGACGATTGCATCGTTGCTCCTCAAGTTGCAACCTGTTGACGATCAACCGATCTACTTGAACAACACCCAGCTTGACCATATTGATGAGCAAGACGTATGGCAATCAAGCAACGTGTCGCTTCAGTCCAACCAATTCTTTGTAGGTAGCGTAAACGAGAACTTGGCAATGGGCAACGATCAAGCAACAGAAGCCGAAATGACCGATGCGCTCAAGAGCGTCGAACTCGACCATTTGAACTTGAGCGACGCCTTGCATGAAAACGCCGCAAACCTATCTGGTGGAGAAAAACAACGGCTCGCACTCGCTCGCCTCTTCTTGCGGGACGCGTCACTGTGGGTGCTCGATGAACCGACGTCATCATTAGATGCCCTTACCGAACAGCGCATGCTCGACCAAGTGTTTAGCCGTACTGAAGACGCCACCGTCGTGCTCATTAGTCACCGACTCACCGGTCTCGAACAAATGGACCAAATAATCGTCGTCGATCACGGACAGATCATAGAGGCAGGGTCGTATGACGAACTCATTGCGCAGAACGGCTATCTAAAGCAGATGAAAGACCTTGAGAGTGAGTTGTTCGTCGGATAAACGTGTCGGCTGCGGCACACTCTATGAGCTACTCGTTAACTCGAACGACCGGGCTCGATCTATGTGGGGAAATCAACAACATAGAGCGTTGCGAGCGTCAATTATCCCTTCATAGAACCGTCTATGTGGGATATAACATGTCTACGTGGGGATTCCGGCTAAAAAGGCGTCCTCTATTGAAGAAAATCCCATCAAAGACATGGTCTATGTGGGATTTTCTATTTATAACAAGCTAAAGACTGGTATACGTTTTTCCGTGGACGTAAACTTTTCGGCTCCGGCTCACTACAACTCCGTTTATGTTGCAGGTTGCTACGGCCGCGCCTTTTGGCATTAGGAAACTCGCCTCTCTCACGATCATTTTACATCTATATAGAATGAACGTAACAGTTTCTTGATTTGCACGGTTGGAGGGGTAGCCCCGGTGCTAGGTGCCATTTTCTGCGCAGTTTGTTGTTGCTTTCCACTGCAGGAGGATGGTTGTACTCTGGAGCATAAGTGCGGCATCGGTGGCCAAAAAACGCCCACTGGGTTTTCTTGACACTCCAGAGCATAAGTGCGGCATCGGTTCGGTGCACCCCTCCTGGATAAGGTGTGTGGAAAAAAGTCCAAATGCCCCATAAATTCATTTATGTGACATTTGAGAAAGAAAAATCATGATTTAAACGTGAATGCGCACATAAACGAAGTCAACTGTCACAAATTGCAGGATTTGTGACAGTTGCGTGCCGAAAGCGCCCAGTTTGCGGGCTGGATCGTCACATACGTGACCGGACAACTCACCCTTGCACCAAGTGGCGACCCTAGGTCATGACTTTTACCCTTCAGCAAATGTTTTCCGTGTTGCCCCAACCTTGCAGTGACAAACAACGATCGGCAGCGACGTTGTCGATGTGCAGCGAGATGAATTTCAACACACAATATGCAAGCACTCACCCGTAAAGACCGATCTCGGTCATCCGATTCAGTGAATTTATTTTCCTTCTACTTATTTTCCATTATATACCACGACCGGTTCACTAGCAGAAGCTGAACGACATGCATTGGTTGTCTGATTTTCAGCAACGTCGTTCACGATTCGTAATTTCCTTAATACAGCGCTATGGAAACACCCGACCCCGGTGATTTCACGTTCTATGGTCAGAGTAGGGTGTATAACTACTAATTGATGCGTTCCACCGTATATCCTCGCTCTTCAAGAAAGTCTTGAACGCCTGGCTCGATAAAAAAGTGGAATGCGCCGATGAGCGCCAAGTAGGTTTGCCCGTCATCTTCTTGCAAGATTTCATCAATAATATCCGCATTGCGCTCGTTTCGATCCCACAAATACACTCGGTCATACTCTTCCCCATACGTCACTTCTTCCCAATATTCAATTAACGGTTCTTCTTCTCCTGCTAGCCACATTTCAACCAAGTCATCCCCATCTACATCTGGCATATCGACGTCCTCGGGGTTCATCACATCTTCAAGTTGTTCAAGTTGAAGTTCGAGGGACTGCTCATTCAATGCGAGCAAGCTAATTATTTGTCCTTCAAGCTCCTCAATTTCTTTTCCGTCTTCAACGGCACGTTCGAGGTAATGCCAATCGACGCCAGCATCAAACGTCGCATTTCCTTCTTCCTCTTCTTGAAGTCCGCTCGTAATGTACCACGGTTCCAAGCTGTTGACCATCTCTTCTGGCATTCCTTGAGCTTCCATGATGGTGACGATCTCTTCATACATTTCCTCGTCAATCACATCTTCGAGCAACGTGTCGTCATCAAAGGTAATCAAATCCATCATCTCTTCTTCATTTAAGCCCCCTGACGTCCATACGGGGCCAGTCAATTTCAGGAAGCAGCACATCCGCTTCATCATAAGCGGCTTCTAGTTCTGCGTTGAGAGGTACATGTCAGCAAACGCAGTATGAATCGTGCCTTGCAAGTAGACCGTCGTATCCCCTTCCTCGATCTTCCAAAGAAAACCGCCGCCCTCCCCTTCTACGGTCTGTTCTTCTTCTGATTCAGGGGCATCTGCTTCTGCTTCTTCGGTTTGTTCCTCTTCATCCGTTGCACAAGCGGTCAAAAGTACGAGTATTCCCATTCCAGCTATCCATTTTTTCATGATCGTTCCTCCATCGTTGTTTTTCTGTTCACCCTCTATATACACAAATAAGACCCAGTCAAAACTCGAAGGTGGCCGTTCGGTTATGAAGAGTCCAAGAACGGTCGTGAAGCGGCTCAAAAAGAACGCCCCATCACATTGGATGGGGCGTTCTTTTCTGTCACGTTTTATCTTTTGAGGCTACAAAGAAGGCAATCACGATCGCTGCGATGAGCACAAGGAACGGAGCAACGAGAATGAGAAAGTCATCTAGCATCGGCTCAACCCCTCTTTCCTTTTACATACTTGTCATCAAATAAGAAGAGACGGACAAGCAAGTAGAGTGACGGCAATAACAACAACATGCCGAGGCCAAACACGACGATGAGCGAGATGGCCATCGCATCATTTGTAAAACCGTCGTAGATCGTTAAATACGGATACAAAATATATGGGTAATGGGAGATGCCGTACCCGAAGAAGGCGAACGCAAATTGTCCAATCATGAGCCAGACCGCGAGACCAAACTGTTTCGCGCGCACAATGAGCACGAGCGTCGCTACCCACAATACGAATGAAATGGCGAACATCCACCATAGATTTAGAATGCTTTCGAAGTGATGGATGTTGTGATTTCGAAGCTCCACAATGATTCCGCTTGCGGCGACAATGAGTGGCACAGACCAAATCATCGCGTACTTTCGCATGAGTGATGTGGCTTTGCCGTCGCCGGTTTTATTGGCATACCATGTGAGAAATACCGATGAAATATATAAGACAGCACGATACTCAACACGACGATCGCCACGTGAGCGGACTCGTAAATAGTCCTGTGTAATCGAGCACCGGGTTGCCATCTTCGAAATAGACAAACCCGCCTTCCGAAATCGTGAGCACGACCGATAGAGACGCAGGAATGAGAATCCCGGACACCCCATACATAAACGCATACCCTTTATGACCTTTGGCACCGTATGATTCAAACGCATAATACGAGCCGCGGATCGCAAGAAGGATAATCGAAACACTTGCTGGAATAAGCAGTATCGTTCCGAAATAATACGCACTGTCGGGGAAGAAACCAATGATCCCGACAAAGAAGAACACGAAAAACACGTTCGTAACTTCCCACACCGGCGACAAATACCGCTGAATGACTTTGCTTAAAATGTGCTGTTTGCCTGTCATAATACTATGCGTATTAAACACCCCGCTCCATAATCAATGGAGCGACGATGATATAAAAGAAAAGGAAGAGCCATAGTACGGAAATCCCTACAACTTCTAAACTCATCGCTCATCCCCTCCTGTAAACTCCTCGAGTTCTTTTTCCACCGGCTTACCGCGGAACATTTTGCGTAAGACGACGATTGTACCCACACCGAGGATGAAATAGAGCAACACGAAGCCGATGAACACAAGGTCTACATAACTGGCGGTCGTTGCCGCTTCGTCTACCGTCATAATACCTCTTAAAATCCACGGCTGACGACCGACTTCAGACATCCACCAACCTGCTTGAATCGCTAAAAATGAGAGCGGACCTCCGAGCACAATGAGCCAGCGATACCACTTTCGATCGACAAACTGCCAGTTTCTCCACTTTGCGACCACATATACGAAGGATAGCGCAAGCATGAACATCCCAATCGTCACCATCGTATCGAAGAAGTAGTGGATAATAAGTGGCGGCTGCAATTCTTCTGGGAACTCTTCCAGCCCGGTCACTTCCGCCATTGGATCGCTGTACGCAAGTATACTTAGCGCATAGGGAATTTCAATGCCGTACTGAACTTCTTGGTTGTCATCGAGTATCCCCCATAAAATGAGTGGCGCCGCTTCTTCTGTTTCGAAATGCCACTCGGCAGCGGCTAGCTTTTCCGGTTGGTGCTCTGCCAAATACTTACCGGAAAGGTCACCAATAAGTGCTGTTGCAATCGCAAAGACGAAACCAACCTTCATCATGACATTTAATGATTTTTTGTAATACGTTGTATGGCTTCCCTTCAGCAGGCGAAACGCCGCAATTGCTGCCAACATAAAGGCGACCGTCATATATGCGGTTGCAAGAACGTGGGTAACCTTCGTTGGCATAGAGAGCGTGAACATCGCCAGCAACGGGTTAATGTCAACCATTTCTCCGTTTACGAGTTCAAAACCGCCAGGTGAATTCATAAACGAGTTCACAACTGTAATAAAGAACGCACTCATTGCCCCACCGATCGCAACAGGCACAAGTAACAACAAATGCTTTCTTTGATCATCAAAGCGGTCCCAAGTATATAAATAGATTCCTAGAAATATAGCTTCAAAGAAAAACGCGAACACTTCCATAAATAGTGGAAGGGCAATAATATGTCCAGCAAGCTGCATAAAGTTCGGCCATAAAAGCGCGAGTTGCAAACCAATCGCAGTACCCGTGACGACGCCGACCGCAACGGTGACGACGAACCCTTTGGCAAGCCTTCTAGCCATAAGGATGTAGTGAATATCATCTTTACGGATTCCTAGCCAATGAAAGAGCATAATCATGAGTGGCAGCCCGACACCCACAGTCGCATAAAATATATGAAAAGACAGTGTCAATAACGTTAACAGTCGACTCATCAAAACCGGATCATCAATAAACATCTGCTGCCTCCTTTTTCGATACGACCCGAAAAAGATTGTGCACAACTTCACAATCTTTTAGTTTTATTATACCAGCTGTATATGTAGGATGACATGTGTATGGTTTGACTATTTTATGAATGTCTAGACACAGTTTTAAAATTTGTCACTCGTCGTCATCATCTAGCTATACCCGTTTTTATTTACACGGTACACCTGCAAATTTGAACGTGTAGGCAGCGCAGCATGTGACCAGGTGGAATTTACGGTTCCTACCGCTTAGAAACGTGAATAAAACCAGCTCATGCAATGTTGTACGAGCTGGTTTTATTGGGGTGTGAATGCTTTTTACATGGATGTGCACGTTTTAGACACGAGAGCGCACCTTTTCGACAAAGAAGTGCACCTTTCCGACACCGATGTGCTCACTTTCGACAAAGAAGTGCACCTTTTCGACACCGATGTGCTCACTTTCGACACGGGAGTTGGTATTGTACCTAAGAGGTAGACCCATACTGGTTGTATTTGTGACACGCGTAGCTGTGGGGCGACGCGCAAACGGCATGTGCTCGCTTTCGACATGGATATGCACGCTTTCGACACCGATGTGCTCACTTTCGACACCACAGTGCACGCTTCCCACCGCGCACCCTCTCGCTCCGCACCTTGCACAGGAACGTCCCTGTTCTTAGTGGCTAGCCAACCCTTTATTCCACCAACTTGCTGCAATATCTACTTCTTTATTCGTTAACTCATGACCGTGATCGGTGAGTTCCACAGTTACATCCGCACCGAAGGTTTCTAATTGCTGTCTAAGGGCATATGCCTCTCCTGGCGGGGTAATTGCATCTCGAGATCCACTCGTCATGAAAATTGGCATCCCGCTAAGATCACTTCGCTCGGCTTCAGGGTACAGATGGCTCGGGTGAAAAAGGAGAGCCGATGAAAAGAGCTCGGGTTGCTGAAGAATCATGTTTACGGCCAAGTTCGCACCATTTGAATAGCCTAACAGATGAATATGTTTGCGGTTCACTTGGTTATGCTGGACGTAATCTTCAATGACGTGTAGTACCTCTTCGGTACGTTGATTGATTTCTTCTCTATCAAACTTTCCGTCTGTCTGCCGCTCAAAATGACGAAACCCACCGTGGTCACGCACTGACCCGCGTATTCCTAACACTGACTGCCTTACGTCAATTTCCCCTACAACGCTGAGTAAGTCGCTTTCTCTCCCCCCACTTCCGTGAAGTAGCACAAATGTGTGTGGGTGATCCGTACTCTTATGAAAAAAATGCTTCATCGTTATCGCTCCTTCCCGTTTGACTTTCTATCAGTTTACATTTAAACTGACAATAAATCAACTGTGAGGTGAAAGGTATGAAATTACGCGGTCAACACCATATTTCATCGTTAACAAAAGATGCGAAAAAGAATCTTGCCTTTTATCGGAATGTACTCGGAATGAAACTCGTAAAGAAAACCGTCAACCAAGACAACACGTCGTTTTATCACTTATTTTATGCTGATGAACAAGGTACCCCAGGCACTGAGGTTACATTTTTTGAGATTCCAAACCTCGCCCAAAAACATGACGGCACAAACACCATTAACGACATATCTTTACGCGTGTCTTCCGTCGCTGCGCTTTCATTTTGGAAAACTCGCTTTGAAAGGTACCAAGTGACGCACAATGAAGTCCAAACGATGAACGACACCGCTGTACTTCCTTTTCAAGACCCTGAAGGCACAAGATGCTTCTCGTTGCCGACAGCGACTTGGACGACAAACGGGAATCGTCTTCACCTGAAGAGATCCCGGATGACTACAACATCTTAGGCTAGGTCCTGTGCGCTTGAAAGTTCAATACGTAGAGCCGACGAGCGACGTATTAACTGACGTGCTCGGCTTCACGAAAAAAGGCGAATATAAAAACGGTGAGCATCGAGTTTTTGTATTTGAAGCAGACCAGGCAGGTTTATCAGGACAAGTACATGTCGAAGAAGATAAGACCTCACCAAAAGCAAGAGAAGGAAGAGGCAGTGTGCACCACGTCGCATTTCGAGTAGAAACCGAAGAAGAACTCCAGCAGTGGGTAAAACGAATTGAAGATGAAGGCTTTCAAACGTCAGGCTTTGTCGACAGGTATTATTTCCGTTCTCTCTATTTCAGAGAACCCAACGGTATTCTGTACGAACTGGCGACGGATGGACCAGGCTTTGCAATCGACGAACCCGTTGATCAATTAGGAAAATCTCTTTCTCTCCCTGACTTTCTTGAACCCAACCGAAAGGAAATTGAAGCAAAACTCCAGCCGCTGCAAACGTAATGACCGGCCGCCCGTACGTGGGCGGTTTTTTACGTTCATAAATTCGGCCATGCCCCGAACACATTTTCCAATTTTCTTAGCGTATAAATAAAAGAAATCCTCGTCATAAGGAGGTTCGAATGAATAAGCTACACAAGTACTTTGAATCGAATGACGGACGATTAATTCATAAATGGATCCATTACTTTGACATTTATGAGCGCCATTTTGATCGTTTTGTCGGAACAGACGTTAACATTTTGGAAGTCGGTGTGTCACACGGGGGGTCGCTTCAAATGTGGAAAGAATACTTCGGAAAAGGTGCCACCATCTACGGACTAGACATTAACCCCGTGTGCAAATCCTTTGAAGAAGAGCAAGTGAACATTATTATTGGCGACCAAGGCAATCGCACCTTTTGGCAATCCATTAAGCCTACCTTACCGGAAATGGACATCATTATTGATGACGGCGGGCACTTCATGCACCAACAGATCATCACCTTTGAAGAAATGTATCCATTGTTGTCTGCAAATGGCGTCTTCCTCATCGAAGACTTGCACACAAGTTACATGGAGGAATACGGCGGAGGATATGAAAACCCAAACAATTTCATTGAATATTCAAAGCCGTTCATTGATCAATTGCATGCGTGGTACTCAAGGGACTCACGTTTAGCTGTGACTGATTTTTCTAGATCTGCGTGGTCGATGAGCTATTACGACAGCATTCTCGTGATCGAGAAACGTCCGAAGCAGCCCCCTTACGACAAGATGACCGGCAAACCCTCTTGGTAACTTTATTGTTGCGCGCAAACGTTTACGATTGCGTGCAACCGTAGGTTTGGACAAGCACGGCTTGAGGTAATGTAAAATCATAGGAGGGTTGCAGGATGAGTAAATTTTATGATGACATCGATTTCCACAATACCGATTTCCGTAAACATCCGGAACGTTACCGGGTCGGCAGGGGCGAGCAAGGTGTGCTTCTTGTCGAGCCTTATAAAAGTGAAATCTTGCCAAATTGGCGATTTAAAAGCGTGCCCATTGCCGAGGAGTCGTCGGAGAAGATATATGAGCAATACGCCCAGTACAAAAAAGCAGGCGATTTTGTCGGAATGGATATGGCGAGAAAGTTTTTACAAATGGCTACACACGCGCCCGACGGTACGCCAATTATCCAGGAGGCAAGAAGTATAGCAAGAATGGCGAAGTGAACGAGAGAAAAATTGATGAGGAAAAAGCAGCCGCAGCGGCTATTTTTGAGAAAAAATGGGTCTCAGTGCGGGAAGACGAAGAGTATTTGCAGTTGAAGCACGAACACCAAAAAAAGTACGGGTAGTAAACACCTTCCAAAGTGCTCCGCTTCCTCGTCGTGAGGCGTCACAAGACACGAACCGTCCCAATTGCGCTAAAAAACACCGTAAAATAGAAATTTCTCATTTTAGGTGTAGCCGCCATCCATCACATTCGTTTGACCTGTAATTCCTTGTGACGCTTCATCCGCTAAGAACAGTGCGTAATGGGCGATCTCTTTGGGTTGGAGTAATCGTTGCTGCGGAATTAACGGGTAAAACTTTTTCTCGAGTACTTCTTCTTCTGAAACGTTCATTTCACTAGCAAGGTCATCGAGTTGCTTTTGTACGAGATCGGTTCGAACATACCCAGGGCAAAGGCGTTCACGGTAATTCCTTCTGCCGCACACTCTAGCGCCGTCACTTTCGTCAAACCGACGAGCCCGTGCTTTGCACTATTGTATGCTGATTTGCCCGCATACCCTATGAGACCATTAATGCTCGCCATGTTAATGATGCGGCCGTACTGTTGCTGCTTCATCATTGGCAGTACTGCCTTCGTCAATCGAAACGGACCCGTAAGCATCACATCAATCATCGTTTCAAATGTTTTCGTTGGAAACGTTTCAACCGGAGATACGTGTTGCATGCCTGCATTATTCAGCAGTATATCCAACCGTCCGAACCGCTCTACTGTTTGCTGAACCGTCTGCTCAATCTCCGATTCATCCTGCACATCACATACTAATGCAAGCACGTCCTTGCCTCTCCCTCGCAACTGCTTAGCTCGATCATGAAGTAACGACTCATTGCGGTCAGTCAACACGACGTTCGCACCCGCATCAGCGAACCGATTGGCGATCTCCCAACCTAAGCCATTTGCTGCCCCTGTAATTAGCGCTGTTCTCCCTTGTAACTGATTCACATCCATTCCCCCGTTTCGATAACTTCACTCTACAGAGTATAATCAAACCGAATCGTTTATATGTTTTTGACGTACACATATTGTTCTCCGATCGGTCCTTCGATCCGACGTTCAGAATCTGTAAATCCAACGCGTTTGTATACCATTTGTGCTGCAATATTTCGATGATTTACAGCTAGTACTACTTGGTCACACCCTGGGAACTCTTCTCGAACAAACGCTGGCAATTGGTTCATGCTCTTCTTCGCGATACCTTTGCCTTGCTGTTTGTAATCAATGGACAAAGCTGTAAGTAACATCGCATGAGGATTATCGGTGTATTCTTGCACTCTCTTTGTGGCGTGCAATAAGAAGAAACCGACAGGTTCATTATCTTGTAAAATGACAATACGATACTGACCTTTCTGAACCTCACCCATTGCAGAAGGTAAAGATGTAAACTTCTCTTGCTCAGACGGAAGTTCAAATTCGTTTAATTTTTTCTCATGTTGATTAGAATAAAACTTTAGTGCCACATCTGTTTCCATACATGAACCTCCAACATAGCGTCATTGTACTCATTATACCAAATTTGTAGTTTGACACTTTATTTTTCTTCAGTTACATCAAAGATATTAAAGACTCTATATATCTACAATAAAGGAGACCGACAATTGCATTCACATCATGAACGTTTACAAAGAAAGATTGAAGCACTTGAAAATCAAGACAGAACACAAAAGCTGCCTGCCGACCAGTTATTGGACCGTTTGCACATCAAGCCTGCGGCAAACATCCTTGACCTCGGAGCGGGCACTGGCTACTTAACACTACCGGTTGCGGATCGTACAGCTGGTACAGTATATGCCCTTGACCGTGATGAAAACATTCTAGCCTACCTTTCGCAAAAGGCAAAGGAACAAAACCATCATAATATTACCCCAATAACGGGCGATTTCACATCCATCCCTCTTGGAGATGAAACGGTGGATACAACGCTCGCTTCCATCTCGCTTCATGAGACCCAACAATTGCCCGACGTATTGAAAGAGATTCACCGTGTTCTACAAAATGACGGACAGTTCCTCTGCTTAGAGCTGGAACACACCTCTTCATCCTCTGGACCACGGGTATCGTCTGAGCAAATGTCATCTGCCATCATGGCTGCTGGCTTTGAAATCGTTGAGCAACTACCCCTCGACTTCAGAATGGGTGGAGACCCTGCTTACCTTATTATTGCGCGGAGATAAGTTCCGACATCGGAGCGACTCGCGCAGGGCCAGGCGGGGACAGCATACCAGAGGGTGTTGAGACGTCAGCAAATCTGCGCGCAAGTTGGGACAAACTGCGCTCTAGTTTCGCAAAATCAGCACTAAAATCGCTAAAATGAGCAAACTTGCTCGCAGAATGGGTAAACTCGCGCGCAGAATAGGGCACGTCTCCCTGCCCAATGCCCCCGATTTCGAAGTGCGAAAATGCTATCGGTGCGACACTCGCAGAGCCACCCCAGGCGGGGAACGGCATGTCGAAGTGTTCCTATCACAAATACAGATAATGGCTCGTATTCGTGGAGCGATGCTGTGCAAGACGAGAAAACCCAAACGAAGTGTAAAATCGATCGGCTTTTTTTGAATCGGTATACAGCGTCAGAACGTCATAGTTTGGCTTTGCATACTGAATGATTGACTCGAGCATCAGTGTGCCTGTGCCTTTCCTCCGATACGGCCGAGACACGTAAAAACGGCGCAACCGACCGACCCTTGTTGCGTCGCAATAAGGGTCGGTATTCAGGCCGGCAATGGCGATGAGCTGACCGTCACTCGCATAAGCCCCGACTAAACATTCGCCGAGCTGGTCAAACCGGTTTGTTCCTTCTTCATAATCACGCAGTAACCGTCTAATGAACCGAAACCCCTCTCGTTGGCTTTCATCGACTAACAGAGAAAGCATAGAGAGAGAAACACGGTCTAACTTTCTCACCGTAACCACAAGCTTTACTCGTTCCTTTCGATCAATTGTTCAGTAAAGCCAAGCATCTCTTCATCGCTGATGTCTGTGTCGAAATAGAAGATGATCCACCCATGATCATTCATGTTTACAAGGTGGTTCGTATAATTGTCGGGCCCAAATTCACCGACAGAAACCGAATGGCCGGCAATCTCTATCTCTTCGCTTTCGGTTAGCGCTGTTTCAAACTCTTGAATTTGGACTTGAATTGCGGTTTCCCCAACGAACCCTTCATACAAACTCTCAAATTCATTCGTCTCTGGAAACTCAGGTGCAGGCTCATCGGAATCAGGCTCCCCGTAGTTGATCGAAAGCGTATCAAAGCTTTCAGACCCTTGGATATACGCAGATAAAATCTCAAACTGGTCATGTTCAGCAATGGTTGCGTTAAATTCGCTTTCTTCAATTTGTTCGTTAATTTCAGCTACTGGGTCTTCACCCGCTGTAGCGCAGCCTGTGAGCATCAGGGTAAGCAACGGAAGAGTTATCCATCGCATCGGGTATCGTCTCCTTTTGCAAGTAGTAATACTCGCATACCCTTTATTCATACAATTAACCCTTTTTTGAACTTACTTGAAATGTAAACACCGATCCACCTACGAACAGACAGCTACTCACGACCCACTCCATCACTGTGACGGGCAGTCCCGGAAAAACGATAAACACCGAGCCGCTCAACAAACCAAAAATGGCAGCATAGGTTGTTCTTCGGTACCGAGTAAGAATAAATCGGACCACTTTGCCCATGATGAGAATGCCAACGACGACCCCCGAACCGATCGCGATAACAACCGGTAGCTCAAACGTTGTGAGCGCCAACAGTGCCGTTTCATACACGCCTAAAATGACGAGAATGAGCGCACCACTCATCCCTGGCAACACAAGCGCCGTACTCGCAAACCAACCGGCAATAAATAAATACACGTAATCACTGAAGGTAAGTTCCATCATGACTCGTGCGTCTGCCCCGACGACCCCATTCAACATAACGAGAAAAAGGATACAGCCGATCATGAGCATCACCTGGGGAAAGCTGTACACTTGCTGCCTCACTGAAGCGAGCCCGTCCCGCCAAATAAATGGCAACATTCCAACGATCAGCCCGATAAATAGAAAACCGATCGGTATCGGAAAATGCTCTAATAGATAGCTAATAACGGAAATCGTTAAACCAAGTCCGACAAGAATGCCGACCCCGATTGGCAAAAGAAAGCGAATCGCTCTCTTATATTCGTTCGTTGTGAGGGTGTGAATGGCGTGGATCACGTTTTCATAGATGCCTAACAGCATAGCAATGGTGCTGCTACTCACTCCTGGAACGGTCTCAACGACGCCCATCATCATCCCTTTTACTGTATTTCTCCAGTTCAACGTACCCCCTCCATCATGACCGCCACCGAGCAAATCCGCCTTCGGTGTTCATAATCTGACCGGTGATCCATGACGCCTCTTCCGTGAGAAGCCAGGAGATAAGCCGTGCCGGGTCTTCGGGTTCACCGAATCGGTCAAATGAGAACTTCGTGCGTGTTTCCTCCCACAACTGATCGTTCAGATAGCCGGTATTGACCGGTCCTGGGTTCACCGTGTTCACGCAAATGTTCTGGTCGGCGAGTTGGTCAGCGAGCGTGAGTGTAATGTCTGCAAGCGCTCCTTTGGCGAGTGCATAGGCAACTTCACCGGGCATCGGTCCTTGTCGTTGACCTGAGGTCATGAAAATGATCTTCCCTCGGCCTCTCGTCGGATCGTATTGCTCGGCAAACGCCTGCGCCAACAATACGGATGATCTCGTATTCACTTTCCAGTGATTGTCTAGCATCTGCGCCGTAAGATTGCCGAGTGGGCCATCTCCACCTGACCGTGCATGATTACAGACGATCGCGTCAATAGCACCATGCTCTTTGACGACCGTTTTAATGAGCGTTTCTGCGCTGTCTTCCTGGAGGAAATTGCTATGATAATGGCCGAACCGCGCACTAGGGATCATCTCTTGTTGAATTCCTGCAACCACTGCCTCGAGATGATCTGCACCCCACGCTTGCTCTTCATCGTGAGTGCGAAAATGTTGAATTATAATGGATGCTCCGTAAGCGGCACACTGCTTTGCAATCGCATAACCAATGCCAGCTCTACGACTCACACCTGTAATGAGTACGGTCTTTCCTTGTAACGGGTAAGGGTTTCTTTTTTGCGGTTTCAAACTTCCACCTCTTTCGAAATCTTTGCATACACACACGTATCTCTCATTTCACGGGGGTCAAAGGCGGCAGTGTCGTCATTTCTTAAGATTCCTTCCAGCATAAACCCTGCCTTCTCCGGAATAGCGCGACTTCTTTGATTGATTCGGTCACAGCGAATTTCAACTCTTCTCGCACGGAGTTGGTCGAACGCAAATTGCGTAATCCCAGCAACGGCCTCTGATATGTACCCTTGTCCACGTTGCCTTGTATCGACCCAATAGCCGATTTCAAACTTCCGGACAGCCCAATCAATCCGATGTAGTCCTGATACACCTACAAGTCGGCTCGTATCTTTTCTAAATAGTAGAAATCGCAAGTCTTCCCTTTTCAAAAAATTGATGTGCGCTTCTCGGAGATCAAGCTCAACATCCTCCAGCGTACACTCCTTTTGTGCAAACGGTAGCCAACGTTTTAGTTCTGATTTTGAAGCACGTATCGCATCGTAAACAGCTTCACCATCCCCGGGCAGCGGTAGACGAAGCAACAGCCGGTCGGTCTCAAATTGTTGCGGAAAATCAAGCAATAACGGATTCAACGGCCCCACCCTTTCACGTATTCCTAGTATATCATTTTTAAAAAATAAATGTATAATGAACTTGACAAAAAGTAAAGTTAACCATACATTAATAATTAGGTGATACGATGAAAATTCGAAATCGAGTGAAAGAGCTCCGTGCCAGAGACCAATTCACGCAAGGAGATTTAGCACAGGCCGTTGGCGTGACACGCCAAACGATCGTCGCTTTAGAAAAAGACAATTACACCCCTTCGCTCATCTTGGCGATGCGAATTGCAGAAGTGTTCGAATTACCCGTTGAACAAATATTTACATTGGAAAAAGAGGAGGAAACGACATGAAGATTGTTTGGGGACTCGTTTGTTCATTTGTAACGTTATTTTTGTTCGGCTGGAGCTTGGTTGCCATCTTTAACTTTGTCCACGAATTTGTAGGCTCCATTCAACAACCATCACTCGCAGCTTCCGCTTCATTAGACTTGATGCCTATTGTTTTGATTGCAATTTTCGCAGCCGTCCAGTTTTTCATCGCAAGGGCGAAAAAAATCCCATACCGTAAGTCGGTATGGCTCCCGGCAGAGATTGAAGAAACCGACGAACGAGAGAAAACCATTACACAAAAAGCGAGCCGAGCCTCTTACGTAAGCATGTACTATGCCGTACCACTCGCTGGTGCGCTCATTACGCTATATCCACTCGTGATGACGAGCTACATATTTTCCTGTGTTGATCGTCATGCTCATTCCTCTCGTTCAAGTGATTGTGTATGCCATTACTTGGAACCGGGCGTATTATGCGGTCTAACTCATTGATTTGCGATGTGGCCTCCTTCGACTAGCTTCCTGCAACACCGTCTGCGCCAAACGTAGTGAAAATCACACTATAGAAGCCAGAAATCTTCCCATTGAAATGCCAATGGGAAGATTTCCACTAAATAAAATTTACACAGAGGTGGATACCGTTTGGCATGCTCAAACGCGAGGCCACTTTCTCCATGCTCATGCGCTTTCGGCGACAGCGACCTGTGCTAGCCTTAAAAAACGGATGCCACACTAAGGCACCCGTTTTTTTACTTACTTATCAACATAGGATGAACGTAACATTTTCTTAATTGCACAGATTGTTGTTTCTTTCCACTTTAGGCGGATGCGTGTACTCCGGAGTATAAGTGCGACATCACGTTTCTGCCTCCTGGCTACGGTGTGTGGAAAGAAGTCCAAATGCCCCATATATCCATATTTGTGACATTTGAGAAAGAAAAATCATGATTTTACACGTGAATGTGCACATAAACGTAGTCAACTGTCACAAATATCGCGATTTGTGACAGTTGCGTGCTGAAAGTGCCCGGTTTGAGGGTTGGATTGTCACATACGTGACCGGCCATCACATGTTTGTGCCAGGCAGTGCGCCTTGGTTACAACTTTTTACCCTTCGGCAAACGTTGTTCTTGTTGCCCGCAACTCTTGCAGTGACGAGCAACAATCGGCAACGAGATGAATTTCAACACGCAATATGCAAGCACTCACCCGCAAAGACCCCTCTCGGTCATCCGATTCAGTGAATTTCTTTAGTTCAACTTATCTAACAGTAAAACGGCAAAGTATTTTCTGGCGTCGGCGTTACCGATTCGCAATGTCTCTCTTTCTCCATCGGCGTTCACGAGGGTGAGTAGTGCGCCACTCAAGTCTTCGCGAACGTCATTGATCTGATACCCTCTTAAAATATAGTCATCAATTTCTTGCTTTTCTTTTACATAATCGTCGTACTCGTTCAAAGGGTTCACCTCGCTTCTTTGAAGGTTTCTACTTCTTCGTCTTGCACGGTCCAGTCTCTTCCAACGGTTAAGCCGAGATAAGTGTCATCATCTGGGTTTTCCAGTTCTGCTTGCGGATAGCGCTTAAACCACCAATATTTGGCGAGAACATAATACACCGTCCCGCCGAGCACGAGACCGATGATAAATGAATAGGACGGGAACAGGAGGGAACCCCCTCCACCTGCAATCCACGCCAATAGTCCAGCGACGTTGATGCCTTTCCAATAATGATATTGTCCGGTTTCTTCATATAAATCTGTCACGTTCACGCGGCGTTTGCGGATGATGTAATAATCGACGACGAGGATGCCGACAATGGCGGCTAAAATGCCACCTACGAAAAGAAGTGCCGGTACAATGATGTCAAACAAGTTCCACGGTTGCACGAGAACGCCAATCGCCCCAGCGATCATGACCCCTACCCAGAATGGCACTTTCGGTCCGCCAACGTTGGAAAAGATGGTGGCAGCGGGAATGACATTGGAAGATGTGTTTGTTGACCATTGGGCAAGGGCGATCATGAGCATGAGTACGCCGAGCAAGATTCCGTTTGTGGTCGTTTCCATTAATGCTTCTACAGGATTGGAATTGAAGACAGCCATGTACGAAACTGCACCAACAATGACCATGAATGTGTGCACGATCGGCATGGCGACGAGACTGCCGATCAGCTGACCGCGATTGCGTTTGAACCAACTCCGCTCGTACTTCGGCGCTTTTATAAATCGTGATATGGATGGCATATCTGCAGCGAGCGTACCCCAAAACCCCATCGTTGCCATCACAACGATAAAGAAGGCACTCACCGCTTCAATCCCTACCGCTGGTGCTTCCACCCACGCCCACACATCACGCCCGGCGGCGGTTGCTTGTGATGAAAGCGCGATGTACATCCAGCCAGAAATGATCACAATTACGGGTGCGGCAAGATTAGCAAAACGCTCGACAGCTTTGATCCCAAATGCTGTATTAAAAAGCTGTAATGCGGCAAATATGAGAAAACAAATGAACCATTGGTCGATGCCAAACAGCATGAACAAAATGGCATTAATTCCGGTGGCACCGAAGAATGTGTTAATCCCAAACCAGCACGAGGCGACGAAACCGCGAAAAATCGAAGGAATGTGCGTACATCGTGCCAAAAGGAGCTCTCATATACACCGGAAATGACAACCCATGCTCAATGCCAATGTCCCCGGTCAGCGTCATGCAAAGGCCAATCCCTAAAGATCCGATAATCGTTGCGATAATGACGAGGTGTAAGGGTAACGTTTGAATGCCGTCTCCACCAATCGCAAATGCAGCGAGAACGACGGCCATACTCACCCAAAGAATGGCAAACCCGACCGTGCTCATTTTTCGTTTTAATTGAGAGATCGGAAACAAATCAGGCGACTTTAAATAGCTGCTTTTAGAACTCATCCCATCTACCTTTCTACTGATATATTCCGAATCTCTCGTTCTATTTTATTTTGATAGCGCTGCTTGTTCTTTCAACGGTTCTCCGTATTTCGCTCGTTTAATAAACTGACCCGCACCGTTCGTGCCGACGAACGTTTGATTGTCGACGATCGTTTTGCCGCGTGACAACACGGTTTTAGGCTGTCCAACGACTTCCATTCCTTCAAAGGCGCTGTAATCGACCGCTAAGTGATGAGTGCTAGCGGACAGTGTTCGCTTCACACTTGGATCAAAGATGACGACGTCTGCATCGGCACCGACAGAAATCGTTCCTTTTTTTGGGTGCATGCCGAACAACTTCGCCGCTCGCGTTGACGTAACGTCAACAAACTGGTTAAGAGATAGCCTGCCTTTGGCGACCCCTTCGGAGTACAAAATACTCATCCGGTCTTCGATGATCGGTCCACCGTTCGGAATCTTCGTGAAGTCTCCTTTGCCTAAGTCTTTTTGTCCTTCGAAATCAAACGAGCATTGGTCACTCCCGATCGTTTGCAGTGATCCGACTTTGAGTGCGTTCCATAACACATCTTGATGTTTTTTCTCTCTAAGAGGCGGGGACCAAACATATTTTGCTCCTTCGAAATCTGGGCCTTTCATCATTTCTTCGTCAAGAACGAGGTATTGTGGGCACGTTTCCCCCCAAATATCTGCCCCAGCCTTGCGCGCTTCCTCAATCTGTTTCACTGCTTGTTCACACGTCACGTGGACGACATACAGTTGCGAATCGGCAAGTGCCGTCAGATGACAAGCTCTACCCGTTGCCTCACCTTCAACCGACGGTGGGCGTGTAAGCGCGTGGTGGATCGGTCGGTTTGTCCATTCGCAAGCGCTTCTTTCGTCAAATAATCAATCACATCACCATTTTCTGCGTGAACCATGACGAGTGCGCCGAGCTCTTTTGCTTTGATCAATGTTTGAAAGAGCGTGGAATCGTCTGCTTGAAAGACATTTTTGTAGGCCATGAACACTTTGAACGACGTGATGCCTTCTTGTTCAATGACTGCCGGCAATTCTTCTAACACGTCATCGGTAATCTCACCGATCATGAGATGAAAACTGTAATCAATGACCGCTTTGTCTTTTGATTTCTCGTGCCACGTCGTGATCGCCTCAGAGAGCGGCTTACCTTTTTTGGTTAAACAAAAATCAACGATTGTCGTCGTTCCCCCGTGCGCGGCGGCAACAGTTCCGGTATCAAAATCATCGCGTGTTACGGTTCCGCCAAAGGGCATATCCAAGTGCGTATGGGGGTCTACCCCGCCTGGAAATACGTAACAGCCCGCGGCGTCAATTACTTCTGCTCCATCCTCATTAAACGCTTTCCCAATTGCAGCAATCTGCTCATCGACGATAAGGATATCTGCTTCATACGTTTCTGCTGCGGTCACAATCGTTCCGTTTCGAATAATCTTCTTCATTTCTACCATTCCTTTCTATGAATTGGCTAAGCTCTTAGCGTTAATGGCATTCTGGCGTGTATTCCATGAGAGTGGCGGCAAGTTATTGTCTTTTTCAATCATGTCGATGGCACCGTCGACTGGGCAAACGATGGAGCAAAGGTTACAGCCGACACATTCTTCTTCACGAACTTGTAAAATCGGTTCACCGTCTTCGCCTTTTAACATGTCAATGCACTGATGTGCGGTATCTTCACACGCGATATGGCACTTATTGCAATTGATACACACGTCGTTATTAATTCTAGCGACTGTCTGATAGTTTAAGTCCATATCTCCCCAATCGGAGTACTTCGGTACAGTCTTGCCAATGATCTCTTGAACCGACCCGATACCTTTTTCATCAAGATAGTTACTTAGGCCATCAATCATATCTTCAACGATACTAAAACCATGGTGCATGGCAGCCGTACACACTTGCACACCAGACGCACCCATGAGCATAAATTCGACTGTATTCTGCCAATCACCAATTCCTCCGATGCCTGATATTGGTACGTTTATGTTCGGGTTTCTCGCGCACTCTGCGACCATGTTAAGGGCGATCGGTTTTACAGCCGGTCCACAATATCCCCCATGAGCGCCTTTTCCGTCTACATTCGGAACGGTATTCCACGTATGAATGTCAACGCCAGCGAGGCTATTGATCGTATTAATCATACTCACCGCATCTGCTCCGCCTTGGACAGCCGATTCTGCAGTGACGGTAATGTCGGTAATATTCGGGGTCAGCTTGACGATGACCGGGGTTTGCGCTACTTCTTTCACCCAGTACGTTTGTTTTTCAACGAGTTCTGGTACTTGACCAGAGGCCGCCCCCATGCCTCTCTCTGCCATGCCGTGTGGGCATCCGAAGTTTAATTCCAAGCCGTCAACACCGACCGCTTCTACTCGCTTGACGATTTCATGCCATTTCTCTTGTTCGGGCTCGACCATGAGTGAAGCAATAATGGCATGGTCCGGGAAGCGGAGCTTCGTTTCTTCAATTTCACGTAGATTCACTTCTAGCGGGCGGTCGGTAATGAGTTCAATGTTGTTAAACCCAGCTACTCGCTGTCCGTTGAATGAAACAGCAGCAAACCGGGACGACGTATTAATGATCGGTTCTCCAAGCGTCTTCCAAACGGCGCCTCCCCATCCTGCTTCAAACGCTCGTTGTACTTGATACCCTGAGTTTGTCGGCGGTGCACTTGCTAGCCAAAAAGGATTCGGTGATTTGATTCCTGCTACATTTGTATACAAATCTGCCATAATACCCCTCCTATGCTGTTGACTCAGCTTGTAATCCAGATAGTTTCTCGTGAACTTGATACGCCGTTTGCTTGCCTTGTTCCGCGGCAGTAACGACCATCGCTTCACCTTGACCTTTACCGAAAATAACGTCGCCACAAGAGAACACATTGTTTACGCTCGTTTCAAAGCGATCGTCATTTAACGTCACGACCCCACCATCATGGTGGATATTAAATTGCTCTAATAGGTCGGTATAACGAGTTTGACCAATCGCTTTAATGACAAAATCAACCTCGAGTGTGAACGTGGAATCCGGTATTGGCATTGGTCTTCTACGCCCATCTGCATCGGCTTCACCTAGCTCCATCTTCTCGCATTCAATGGCGCATACGTTGCCCGCTTCGTCACCGATGAGACGTTTCGGAGCCGTTAACCACCGGAACTCGACCCCATCTTGCTTTGCGAACTCATACTCAAAGTCATAAGCGGTCATTTCCTTCTCGGAACGACGATACAAGATCTTCATATTTTCTGCCCCGAGTCGAACCGCACACGTTGCCCCATCAATCGCTGTATTTCCAGCGCCGATAACGACGCCTTTTTTGCCAGCAAACGCTTGTGACAGTTGCCCACTTTTCGTTTGTTTCACAAACTCAATGGCATCGTGAACACCGTTCAATTCCTCTCCCTCAATCCCAAGCATCGGCACGTCGGACATGCCGACGGAGAGGATAACTGCATCGTGATTTTCTTTGAGTTCTTCTAAGCTAACGTCACGACCGACGCGGGTGTTTGTGCGAATATCGACGCCTACTTGTTTCACTTGATCCACTTCCCAAAACGATACGCGCTTTGGCAGTCGGAATGACACAATGCCATAGGTGTCTAAACCGCCAGCCTCTTCTTCGGCTTCATATATGGTCACGCCATAACCCATGAGCCTAGTTCCCGTGCAACCGATAACCCCGCTGGTCCTCCTCCAATGACGCCTACGCTTTTCCCATTCGGTTTTCCAGATTTGAACAACACTTTCTCATTATGAATCGCCCAATCCGTGGCATAGCGTTGCAGTTTCCCAATCATAATCGGCTGTGTGGAACCATTTAACACACAAGCCCCTTCGCAAAGCTCCTCGGTTGGACAAACACGAGCACAACTAGCGCCAACCGGATTAGCCTCCATAATTTTTCTTGCTGATCCGAGTAAATTATCACTTGCGATCTTCTTAATAAATGATGGGATTTCAATGCCCGTCGGACAAGCTGTAATGCAAGGTGCGTCATAACAGTACAAACAACGACTGGCTTCTTCAAACGCTTCTTGGTGAGAGAGCGGTGGCTCAACTTCATTAAAATTCGCCTGTAATTTCTCCAGCAACATTTCATTCCCTGTACTCATCAAAGATCACCTGCTTTTCTTTCAGAATAAAAGTCTAATGTTCGATTTTCTAACAAAATACTTGAATATTTAGATATTTCTGAGTGGAAGTTCACTCTGCCGCAATCGTCAACACACTGTCCAGAATGACATTCACTCCGCGCTCACAATCTTCCCAAGGCGTAACTTCGTCCTCATCATGACTTTTCCCACCAATGCTAGGCACGAACACCATCGCAGAGGGAATGTAGCTCGCAATAAACTGGGCATCATGTCCAGCTCCACTGACCGTCTTTTTATACGGATAATCAAGCGCTTGACCGATTGCTCAAGCGTATGAACAATTTCAGGATTGAACCATACGGTATCTCGTCCCCAAAGCTTCGTTACACTTACTTCACACGCTTCGTCACTTTCTGATTGCGCAAGACGATTAATTATTTGTTCGACGCTCGCGATCGTTTTTCATCTTGATGGCGGGCTTCTATAGAAAAAACAACACGATTCGGGATTACTGTATGAATATTCGGAACAACATTCATGCGCCCCATCGTATACACCAAATCATCGTCCAACTT
The DNA here is from genome assembly GCF_000698105.1 of Geomicrobium sp. JCM 19037. Classification (NCBI taxonomy): domain Bacteria; kingdom Bacillati; phylum Bacillota; class Bacilli; order Caryophanales; genus Geomicrobium; species Geomicrobium sp. JCM 19037. Next base: position 62,238 of record NZ_BAWZ01000015.1, read on the forward strand.
CTGTAATTGCTCTCTCGCTTCAACAATTTTATCGGTCGCTGTAAACAGCGCATCTCTTCTCATATTCATCGGGGTCGTCCCAGCGTGGTTCGACTCACCACTCACAACAACTTCATAGCAGACCATACCCACGACACATTCAACGACACCAATTTTTAATTCTTCCCTCTCTAAACTTGGCCCCTGTTCAATGTGCAACTCTAGAAAAGCTTTCGCTTGTTGCAAACGGTGACTCACGTCTCCAGCATAACCAACGTTCTCTAGCGCATCTTCAAACGAAATCCCTTCCGTATCTTTTTTCGCAAACATCGTTTCTTTCTCAAACTTTCCAGAAAGAATGCCTGAACACATCATGGACGGTTCAAATCTAGCACCCTCTTCATTCGTAAAGTTGACAATGACGATGGATGACTCGTGCTGAACACCGTGCTCAACAATCGTTCGAACGACTTCTAAGCCTGCGAGTACGCCGAGCACACCGTCAAAACGACCGCCTTTTTTCACTGAATCTAAATGAGAACCAACAACGACTGGTGGCTTTTCTGGGTCCGTTCCAACAAGTGTCGCGTACATGTTTCCTAAATCATCAACATTCACCGTCATCCCTAACGCTTCACAACACGACCGAAAATAATTGCGGGCTTGTCGGTCTTCCTCTGATAAAGCCAAGCGTGTAACACCATTATTCTCCGTTTTTCCAAACGATGCGAATTCTTCTAGTGATTGTTTTAGTCTGTCACCATTGATTAGCAATTTCTGTTGCTTCAAGCGACACGCCTCCTTACGTTTGAAAACTACATGTTTAGAATTTATTGAATTTTAAATATACCTTCAATTCTACACGCATCCCAAAGCGTGTACATGTTACAAAATGTTTATTTTTGAATCCATTTGTTAGTCAAAGTGTCCATACGATCATCATTAAATCGAAGAATGGAAGCGCCAATGTTCGTTACTACTTGTTTCTACATCCGTTTTCCATTGTCCTCTTCATCTCATTCCTTAAAGAACAAATCCTCGAGAGCGCTCTCGAGGATTTGTTCTATTGGGCAACGATGGCGGTATCTTTGAGTACAGACTGTAATGTCTCGATAATCAAATCACAGTCTTCGTCGGTCATGCTAAGCGGCGGGGCAAGGGTGAGGACATTGTTGTAGTCAGCAACAGTGTCGGCATTTTTGCCGACGATGAGTCCTTTCGCTTTGCAAGCCGCAATGATTCCACCGACCATTTCTTTACTTGCAGGCGTTTTCGCCTGCTTGTCTTTGACGAGCTCGATGCCGATGAGCAGTCCTTGCTGGCGGATATGACCAATGTGGGGCTCGGCGGTGAGTGCTCGATGCTTTGTCTTATCCGGTTGCCGAGTTCATTCGCACGGGCGACGAGATTTTCTTTTTCCATAATTTCTAAGTTTTTCAGTGCGAGTTTACACGCGGCGGGGTTGCCGCCAAACGTGTTCACTTGCCGGAAATGATCGCTTTCGTCTGTGGTTTTAAAGACGTCATAATATTTTTGTTTCACCGCTGTTGCAGCGAGTGGCAAATACCGCTCGTAATGCCTTTTGCCATCGTTACAATGTCAGGTTCGATGCCGTAATTTTGATAGCCAAAGTTCTCACCTGTGCGACCAAATCCACAGATCACTTCATCATTGATAAGGAGAACGCCATACTTGTTGCAAATTCGCTCCACTTCTTTTACATAGGCAGGGTGTGGAATTAAGATGCCACCGCCTGTAATGATTGGCTCCATAATGACACCGGCAACCGTTTCGGGGCGCTCCCACACAATTGTCTCCTCCATCATTCGGGCACAAGCGAGACTCCATTCTTCAAAGGACTGTCCATCAGGCGCCCGGTATTCATCAGGGGCGTGGACATGAATGAATCCAGGGAGCAGCGGCTCATAGCGAAACTTCCGTTGTGCCTGACCGGTCGCAGAGAGCGCGCCGAGGGTATTGCCATGATACGCTCGGTAGCGGGAAATGAACTTGTACCGACCGGGTTCTCCATTTTGATAATGATATTGTCTAGCGATTTTGAAAGCTGTCTCATTCGCTTCCGAGCCACTGTTGGAGAAGAACATTCGATAATCGCCTTTTAACCATTCGTTTAGCTTTTCGGCAAGTTCGATGGCAGGCACATGACTGTTGGACAACGGGTGAAAAGGCATTTGCCGAAGTTGCTCGGCGGCAACGTCGACGAGCTCATCACGACCGTATCCGGCATTGACGCACCAAAGACCTGACATACCGTCTAAGTAGTCATTTCCTTCAACGTCGGTAATCCAAGCTCCTTTTGCCCGCTCAATGACCATCGGGTTTTGATCATTTTGGTACGGTTTCATATGATGCCAAACATACCTTTTGTCCTTTTCATACAACTCTTTTTGCTTTGTTTGGTCAGCCATATCGCTCATCCTCTCAAAAGTTTAATCGAACCAGCGACTCGTCAGCATTTTCTTCCGTGTAAAAAATTCTACGCCGTCTCGTCCGTTTGCATGCAAATCACCATAAAATGAATTTTTCCAACCCGAAAACGGGAAAAATGCCATCGGTGCGGGAACGTTGACGTTAACGCCGAGCATACCGACTTCAATGTCTTCGCGGTATTGTCTGACCGCTGAGCCGCTCGCCGTATAGAGTACCGAACCGTTTCCAAAATCAGATTGATTCGTCAGTTCAATGGCTTCTGTCAAATCTTTCACGCGAATGACACAAAGTACAGGGGCAAAGATTTCTTCTTTCCAAATCGTCATCTCTGTCGTGACGTGGTCAAAAATGGTCGCCCCAAGATAATACCCACTCGTGCTAGCTTCAACATCTTTTCTCCCGTCTCGAACGAGCGTCGCATTTTGCTCTTCACCAAGCTCGATATAGTTGTGCACTTTATCAAGTTGGCTTTTGCGAATAACGGGGCCTAAGTCAACCCCATCATCGATCCCGTTACCTATTGTTAATTTGTCCGCCGCTGCTTTCAATTGAGCTAAAAACTCATCGGCCACGCCATCTTGTACGAGACAGACAGATGTGGCCATACAACGTTGGCCTGCACTTCCGAATGCACCGTTCATCACACCTTCTACCGTTTTCTCTAAGTTGGCATCATTTAAGATGATGGAATGGTTTTTGGCGCCACCGAGTGCTTGCACGCGTTTGCCGTTTTTCGCGGCAGTTTCATACACATACTCCGCAACGGGCTGGGACCCGACGAAGGAAATTGCTTTTACGTCTTTGTGTTCGAGTAAGCCGTTTACCACGTCTTTGGCTCCATGAACGATGTTAAATACGCCTTCTGGCACGCCTGCTTCTGAAAGAAGTTCAGCGAGTCGCTGCGCGAGCAGTGGCGTCCGCTCTGAAGGTTTGAGGACGAACGTATTTCCACAAACAATCGCAAGCGGGAACATCCAGCACGGCACCATCATCGGGAAGTTAAACGGCGTAATGCCGCCGATGACTCCTACGGGGTAACGATACATACCCGACTCAATGCCATTTGCGATATCAGGGAGGATTTCGCCTTTCATAAGTTCGGGAGCACCCGAAGCAAATTCAACGTTCTCAATCCCTCGTTGTACTTCGCCATAGGCGTCTTTGTATGTTTTTCCGTTTTCTTTCGTGAGCAGTCGCGCAAGTTCCTCGTGGTGTTCAACGAGTAACTCATGGTACGTATACATGTATCTCGCCCGCACCGGTACTGGTACTTTTCGCCAAGTTTCATACGCTTTTTTGGCCGCTCCTACTGCTTTGTCTACGTCTTCTTTTGTTGAATACGGAGTGTGCGCAATGATTGACCCGTCTGAGGGGTTGAATACATCTTCACCTTCTCGACTTGAATCTGTCCATTGTCCACCGATGTAATTTTTTAGCATTGTCGTCATCATTGTCCCTCCATGTTCTTCGACCATACGTATTGTGTATACAGCCGATGCATTGTAGACAATATATCAAATTTTCTGCATAATATAAGGTGACAAACTGTCCAATCTTTCCTCGATTTTGACTGACATCATGAACATGGAGGCATATGACACATGCTCACAATTGAAGAAATTTTACAACGACCAACGTTTGAAAATGCTCAAGTGGTCAATGAACACGCCAACCTCCAGCAAACGGTTCGCTGGGTCCATGTGCTAGAGATCCTCAATTTCGACACGTTGCTTCATGGCAATGAAATGATTTTAAGTACGGCTGTCGCCTTAAAAGAACAAGGATTGGAATATGTTAACAAGCTCATCGAACACGGTGCCGCTTGTCTTTGTATTGAATTGAGTGCCCACTATCCTTCGGTCCCCGAAGAGATTATTGAAGCAGCGAATGTCCACCACTTTCCGATTATCGTTTTTACACAAGTTGTTCGATTTGTCGACATTACCGAAGATTTGCATGGGGAAATTTTAAATGAACAGCATCGTCAGCTCGCAGAATTGGACCAGCTTTCTAATGAATTTCACCAATTTACGCTACACGTTCACGGCAACGTAAAGATTCTAAAAAAACTTCAAGAGGTTACGGGAAAAGATTTGATTTTCCTGCCAAAAGATACACAAGCTTACTTTTTACCTTCTCTCCTTAAAGACGAACAAAACCGAATTCAAAAAACATTTGAAGAGATGCCTGAGGCTCCAGGCACATGGTACGACGAAGAAAGGAACGCATCGTACTTAATTAAGCCGATTGAAACGATGGAACAAGCGTGGGGTCTGCTTCTCATAAAAAACTGTACACCTCTTCGTTCGTTTGACTTGCTCGCACTTGAACGGGCAACCAATGTTCTTGCACAAAATCTGCTCCGTTTTTTTCATTCCGAGGAAAACCGGCTTCTGAATGAACAATCTTGGGTTCATGAACTGCTTAACCAAAAGCTCACGAGTGAACGGGAAGCAAGAACACACTTGCATAAAGTGTGTCGGGACCAAGAAGAACTGCAATTCCGGTTATGCATCGTTAAAATGATCGATGATAATACGTCGCTAGAAAATCGGCAAACGAAGCAATTTCAGACCGTACGGTCTCTACGTTACTTGTTTCAAAAGCATCGATTTGAATCAGTCATTACGACGAGCAGCAGCCATTCATACATTGTTCTTGCTTTTAATCTCGAATCCAACGACGAGGAAAAAGAGCGCTTTCAAAAAATCATTCATACGAGCGAATCCCAACTGCCGATTCGAATCTTTGCCAGTCAAACGTATTCGAAACTTCAACATGCGGCGTGCGCATACCAAGAAGCCGATGACGTTGTAAACATCACCGCTACAGACGAGCAAACATCCATTCATTTTTATGAAGATACCGGCATTTATCAGTTGCTCATTAAATTGGAAGATGATACGTTAGAAAAATTTGTTCGTACGTATTTGGCCCCAGTATTGAAATATGATGAAGACAAAAACAGCGAACTACTCCATACGCTAAACATCTACTTAGAGCAAAATTGCTCCAAGCAACAAACCGCAACGAAATTGCATATTGCCCGGCAAACGTTATACCACCGGTTGCACACCATCGAGGAGCTTCTCGGTCTGCCCATCACCGATACCCCGCTACTACGACTCGCCACCGAAGTGGCGATCAGTGCGTACAAGTTGAATGGCGTTTCTCGTAATAAAGTGCAGTAACGGGAGGGTGGCGATGGCCGCACAGTTTTTGGATTTTTTTAGGAGATCGGTGATCTAGATCGCGGTCTTAATGATCTAGATCGTTTTCCATAGACCACCGAGCCTTTTCGCTTACGCTTGCTTCACAGGAATCCAAATTTCTGTATGCGCCGCTGTACTACGGACCATTTCTGGAGCTTTGGCGAGCTCAAACGTTGAGGTTGGAAACCAGTCTGTATATACGCGGGACCACGTGTCTAAGAGCGATTCGGGCATCGGTCCTTCCGCGTGAAACACCGCCCATGTGTTTGCAGGAATGTGAATTTCTGCTAAGTTGTCAGGTGTTTTGTGAGTGGTGGCACTGCCAATATAATAGTCTACATCCCCATCTTCTTTTGTGACTGACAGATGAATTGGTCCTTCGAACGGGGTATTATCGTACGAGCGGACACGCTCTTCCACTTCTTCTAATCGCCCCCAAAGCTGAGGGTCGAACGTTTCATCTTTCATTTCAACGGTTTCTTTCTCTCCGACAACACGAAATGCATCTTTCTCCACCAATCGGTAATTCATTTCTTCCACTCCCTTTATTTTAATGTCGAAACTTAATTTGGAGTACGCCTTGATCGGTTTCTCCGTCGTTTTCATTTCTCGAGGCGTGATGCCATGCATAGCGTGAAAAGCTCTTGTAAACGCATCTGGCGAATCGTACCCATACCTAATCGCTACATCTAACACCTTTACGTCATCCGCTCGTAATGCAAATGCTGCGAGTGTCAAACGTCTTCTGCGCACATACTCAGAGAACGTCACTCCAGTCACGAGCGAGAACATTCGTTTGAAATGATGCGGTGAGCTGTACGCTTTCTTTGCCGCTTCTTCAATATTAATTTGACCGTCCAAATTGTCTTCAATATAGTCAATTGCACGATTGAATTGGTTTAACACATCCACATTCGATCACCTCCTTAATATCTAGCTTAGCAAAACACCCGATTGCCCATCCGTCTTTCTGTGCGTTCGTGTGCATGATTCCTTTTTTACGCCTATCTATTTCAATTTATATCTAATTAGATTATAATCGAATTAGATTGGAGGTTAGTATGCAATTTGATCGAATTGTACATTTTCATAAAACGATGGGAGACAAAACGCGGGTACGAATTATTAGCTTGTTGAAACGCGGGCCGCTACACGGCGGGGCAATAGCTGGCAAGCTTGGCCTCAAACCCCCGACCATCTCCCATCACTTGGCAAAGCTGAAAGAAATCGATATCATCCATCAACAACGGCATAAAAATACGATCTATTTCTCGTTAAATGAGAAGAATTTAGACCGAATGGCACGGGCAATTACTGAGATTGGAGGAGACGGAATGTTTGATATTACAGAAGCTGAAAAGACACAAGTACTCAACAACTTCCTTGATTCAGCAGGGAAACTTAAATCTTTCCCCGCGCAACGCAAGAAGAAGTTAATTGTTCTTGAATATATGCTTCGTGGATTAGAGCACGGAAAGGTTTACCCTGAAAAAGTCATCAATGAACACATCCTGCACTTTTACGATGATTTTGCTACCGTCAGAAGAGAATGGATTATGACACACTTTATGTACCGTAAAGACAATCTATATGAACTGAATCCACCGGAAATGTGGCCGGTATAATCACTGGAGGTAATGATGAAAATCGAATTAACACGATACCCGGTAAAACCCGGGAAATCACAGACGGTTCGAGAATGGATGGACTTTCTCAACCAGAACATGGAAGCTGTGACCGAAACACTCGTTGGTGAAAAGATGTATGTGGAGACGATTTTTAGCGAAACTGTCGGGGAAACGGAATACTTGTATTGGTATTCCGTGCAAGGGGAAGGTGGGACCGCTGTTGAAGAATCTGACCATTGGATTGACCATGCTCACCTTCGGTTTTGGGAGGAATGCATCGATGACTCCGAACCTCCTGTTGACCTCATTCAAGAAGTCGTCATGATTCCTGAACCGGTTCGTGCTAGTATGAAAGAATAGACGACATGGAGGGGTGCATGTGAAACTTCCACTATCTGAAGAAGAAAAAAGCCAGCTTCGAAAAGCTAAACGACGCATCGCTGACGTGAATTCGATCCCTACAGCAGAGCTCACAGACTTGTTACACATTTCAAAAGAACGGGCGAAAGAGCTAAAAGCGCTCTCGCAATTTCAACAAATTCCATCCATTGGTTATCAGCTAGCAGAGAAACTTGTGTATCAATTACGTATCTATTCGCTGCAAGAGATGAAAACCGCTAACCCCGCATTTTTACTGAATGAACTAGAACTTCGCTTAGGGGTATGGACAGACCCGTGTGTGGAAGATCAGATTCGCTGTGTTGTTCATCGCGCTAACTACCCGAACAGCGAGAAACAGTGGCACCATTTTACGAGTATAAGAAAACAGTATCGAACCGAACATGGCTATCCTGCGAATCGGCCGCAAACCGCCTGGTATGAGTCGATCGGCAGAAAGGATGAACGATGACGATTACACGCATCAAAAAAGAAGAAGTACTTCACTTGCAAACGATGAGCATTGAAACATTCACCGATACATTTGCTGAGCAAAATTCTGAAGAAAACTTACATGCTTATCTTGAAACTGCGTATCAACTCGAAAAGCTGAAAGCGGAACTCGATCATCCAGCGTCTGAATTTTATTTTTTGTTTGTCGGTGATGAGCGCGCAGGCTATTTGAAAATTAACCAAAACGATGCACAAACCGAAGATATGGGGGATGATGCGTTAGAAATCGAACGCATTTATATCCATCAAGCATTTCAAAACCGAGGGTTAGGCAACAGACTGTTCAAAAAGGCGCTGGAACGTGCATCTGATTTGGACAAACAATTTATCTGGCTCGGTGTTTGGGAAGAAAACTACAACGCGATTCAGTTTTATGAAAAGAAAGGCTTCACCCACGTCTCAGCGCACCCGTTCTATATGGGTGACGAAGAACAAATCGACTTAATTATGAAAAAAGCGATCTCCACGTAAACCTCAGTTCCAAAGAAAACCATCCCCGAGTAGACTTACTCTAGGATGGTTTTCGTGTTCCGTTCTTTTTGTTCACGATGCGCTTGATGTTTCGTGCCCCACTCATGCATCGCATGGAGAATCGGTTCCAGCGTTCTTCCGTACTCTGTGATCGAGTACTCTACTTTCGGCGGTACTTGTGCATACACTTTCCTCACGACAATATCTTCCTCTTCCAACTCCCGAAGCTGCTTCGTGAGCATTTTCTGGGTAATGCCTGGCATATGGCTTTTTAGCTCACTAAAACGCTGCGTGCCCGCTTGCAGTAGATGAAGAAGAATGATTGGCTTCCATTTGCCTACAATAATATTAAGCGCGTCTTCGACACGGCATAAGTCGGGTTCAAATTTCATCGTCGTCCTCCAATGGTATCTTTTTAGATACTATAGATCATTAAAGTGCGTACTTCCAAAAGCTGCTTCTTTCACACATACTAACATTAGAACGAACAGGAAGAAAGGTTGATTCGTCATGATGAATGACTATCGTCTCAATCCAAACGGATTGGAATTTGGATTATATACACTCGGCGACCATTTGCCACATCCCGAAAGTGGAGAACGCATCTCAACTAAACAACGCATTCAAGAAATCATTGAAGTCGCTCAGCTCGCTGAAGAGGCAGGCATTGATTTTGTTTCTGTTGGTGAAAGTCACCAAGAATTTTTCGCAACACAAGCCCATAGCGTCGTGCTTTCAGCAATCGCACAGGCGACGGAAAAAATAAAGATTGCGAGCAGTTCAACGATTATTAGTACGCTCGATCCCGTACGTGTATATGAAGATTTCGCGACCATTGATTTGATTTCGGGAGGAAGGACCGAACTGATTGCCGGCAGAGCTTCACGAATTGGCTCTACGATTTGCTCGGGTATGACCTGAATGATTATGAAGAATTATACGAAGAGAAGTTCGCGTTACTTCGCCAAATTAATGAGCAAGAAACGGTGAATTGGAGCGGGAAATTCCGTCCATCTTTGGAAAACGCGCAAGTCCTTCCTCGCGCCTATCAAGACCGGCTACCAATTTGGCGTGCTGTAGGTGGTTCGCCTGCGAGCGCCATTAAAGCGGGTTATGCTGGTGTGCCAATTTTCCTTGCTCATTTAGGCGGTGCCGCTTCCCAATTCAAGCAAACGATCGATGCTTATCGCCAGGCTGCCAGTGAGAATGGTCATGATCCGAGCACGCTTGCAGTGTCTACTGCAGGCTTCTTCTATACTGCAGAAACGACGAGTGAAGCCCAACGAGAATACTACCTCACATTAATGAAGGGATGAAGAGAACAAACGGACGTGGCTTCCCTAAACAAGCCTTCGCGCAAAGTGGTGACCTTCGAAGTGTCATCAACGTCGGCAGCCCCCAACAAGTGATTGAAAAGATTCTCTACCAGCACGAGATGTTTGGGAACCAACGGTTTATTGGACAGATGGATTTCGGCGGTGTTCCTCTCGATAAGCTCAAAAAAAATATTGAGTTAATCGGCACTGAGATCTTGCCAGCGATTCGCAAGTATACAAAACAACAACCGGGAGGCACATCATGAAAGTCGTAGGTATATCTGGCTCAAGAATCGGTTCCAAAACACGAACAGCTATGGCGGAGACGATGCGCGTACTCGAAGAAAGCTACCCTAATGCAGAGGCGACAACAATTGACCTCGCCAGCGTAGATCTCGCCTGGAGTGATGGACGTCATTTCCTCGATTACGAAGGCGATACGCAGCACGTCACTCGGGCGATCATGGATGCCGATGTCTTGATTATTGGAACGCCTATCTTTCAAGCATCCATTCCTGGTTCATTGAAAAATGTCTTTGACCTTCTACCTGAACGGGCATTAGAAAACAAAACCGTCAGCATCGTTGTCACCGCCGGTTCCCCAAAGCATTACCTTATTGCCGAACAACAACTCCGGCCAATACTGACGTATATGAAAGCGAATGTGTCGCAGAACTTCGTTTTCATTGAAGAGAAAGATTTTCATCAAAAAGAGATTGTTAACGACGATGTTCATTTTCGCTTACAGAACCTCGTCGAAGATACGATGCTCCTCGCCGAAACGTATCAAGAAATGCTTCAGAAAAAAGACGATTTGTACGATTTCTAGCGCCGCACGGCTCGGATTATACCGATTGGAGGTTGAATACCGTTTTTTGGTAGCCTAACGCCGATAAAGGCGCATTTTCGGTATTTCATTTCCAGTTACTGGTACCCAACTACCGATAAATGCACGAATCCGGGCTTAATTACCATATTATTCCATTCCGCTACCGATAAACGCAAATTTTCGGTACTCCACTACCATTTTCTGGTAGCCTAACGCCGATACACTCAGCGGTTCGGTAGTATAAAACATGAAAAGAGGCCACCTTACAACCGAAGGTGGCCTCTTTTCATTACACATTTAGCTTCCCACGAAAGCCGCGCGCCCCGTAGTATGACTCAGCACCGTTATGATAGATAAACACATGCCCGTACCGATAATCTGCGAAGAGTGCCCCGCCCCGTTCTCGAATATCTGCAGGGGTATGAATCCAGCTGGATGTTTTTGTGTCCACCACTTCAACTTGTTGCAACGCCCGGTATTCTTCCTCAGTAAGAATGGTAATCCCAATTTCAGCGGCGGCATCGATCGCATTGTGTTTCGGCGGAAACTTCTTTCGTGACTCGAGAGCCTGTTTGTCATAACAGGCGCTTCTTCTGCCTTTTGGACTTTCTTTAGAGCAATCGACGAACGTGTACGTGTCTGACGTTTCGTCGTAGCCGATCACATCAGGCTCACCTCCTGTATCTTCCATGGTCCGGAGCGCCAAAAGGTGCTTCGGGTCACGTGTGATTCTTTCTCGAACCACTTCCCATTCCATCCCTTCATGTCGGTGCATGTTTGCGTCGAACCGTTCAGCTAACAGGCTCACCATCTCTTCTTGATTGTTATCAGTCATCTGTTCTCTCCTTGTTAACCATTCGTTTTTTTACGTCATCTACGATCATTTCTTTGATTTGACTCTCTGTTCTTACTCCCGGCTCCAAATATAAATTAAGAGCTAGCCCGTTAATAAACGCGTACAATTTTTCTTGTTCGAATGCAACGTTCAAATCAGGATGTAGTATTCCTTGGTTGTCGAGAAATACAATCACGTCTTTTACTGCCGTTTGCAAATGACCGTACTGAACATCCAGCTCTGAACTTGAGCGAGCATGGGACACGAAGGCAAACCAAACTTCCATTTCTAACATCTTGGCATCATTCGTCGGGAGTAATTCTGTCAAATATTCAACCACTTTCTCAAGCGGCGCTAATCCTTTTTGATCCAACGATTGTAACCGCTCGGTCACACGTTCAATAACTAAGTCCATCGCAAACATCATTAAATCCGTATGCTTTGGGAAATAGTGTCTGAGTGCCCCTTGCGACAACCCTGCTCGAGATGCGATGTTTCTTGTCGTCGCCTGCGATATCCCACGTTCACGAATGACTTCCCACGTCGTTTCAGCAATTTGTTTTCTTCTTTGGTCATGATCAACTATTTTTGGCATACAGCAAGTATATCATTTTCATTCAGTTGAGTTAAATCATTGCACACTAATTCATTTCATGGTATTTTTATTTTAACTCAATTGAATTATAAAAAGAGGTGATCCTCATTTCTGATTTACTCATTACTTTTCAATGGGAAATCTTCATCGCAATCGAAATATTCGGATTGCTCTCATTGATTGCATTTGCTGTTGTCCGCTATATCATAAGAAAACCTTCATTCAGCGTCTTCTTTCTAATTGGGTTTATTTTGCTGACATTTCTTGAAGCGTGGCTCGCTTGGTATGTATTTAGCCAAACAGGTGAAATTTCCGCCTTTCAAATTATCGTGACGCTATTCGTTTTGTACGCCATCACCTTTGGTTATCATGATTTCAAGCGCCTGGACCGGTGGATGCGAAAGCGAATTGACGCACCAAACCTGTTAACAAAAAAAGACTACGAAGAGATGGAAAAGCATAAGGATCCCCGTTTTCAAGCAAAACATTACACATTCACTTGGCTCCTGCACCTCACCGTATTCATTGTCGCTCAAGTGTCGTTTCTCGTTTTGAGTGGTGTACAGGTGAACGAGTTGTTCACACTAGACGTTGACTGGTTCGGTAGCGAAAGTTACGAGCTACCCCCTATGCGAACGAAACATTCTACTCCGTCGCCATGATTTGGGGCATCTTTTTCATCGTTGATACGATCATTTCCGCAACGTATATTTTTCAGAAGAAAGGTTGATTTCCATGTATCGTGTATTCCAACTGTTGCTGATCGTAGGCTCATACTCACTGGCTTTAGACTCGTAGAACAAATTGACAGCTTGCCAGACATTCCCGGTGGTCACTGGTTTGACACGTTGTCCGTACCATCCATCATCCTATTAATTATAGGAATTCTCGGTACGTCTATTGTTAAAAAGCCATAAAACCACAACTAACTGAATGACTTGTTCAAAAACTGAATCGCACGATGTAGATCAACATCTGTATGGATATGGTCGGGTGTCCAAGGGATATGGATATCGGGCACAATCCCTACACCCGTCATCCCTTTTCCTTCATCAATCCGCTTCAACCTCGATGTCGCATACATGAGCGCAAATCCATCACCGACGTCTTCGGTCACAATATTTGCGTAATCATTCAAACCGAGCGTCGCACGCCCCATCACCGTCACTTTGCTAGACTTTTTGCACACTTCAACAAATGAATCACCAGAACTGCCACACATGACGTCTGTTAAAAGAACAATGTGTTCCGGTCCATCGCTACGTCCTCGGATAAATGTGTTTGGAATAACCTGTTGATGATCGAAATCAACAAAACCTGCTCCGCGGTGTCGCTCCCATTCACGAATCACGAACGTCAATACGTCGATAGTTCCCGGATCTTCAACAGATTCCAATTGCTCGTGTAAAAAATGAACCATTCGATCGGTGTTGTTCTCTGTACAAAAGTACTCACTCATCTCCGATTCGTCGTACAGCTCAACGCCTTCAATTGGCATTACATAGTCTAATAATGGATGAAAACTAGCATCTGATCCCCCGTGGTTCACACGTACATCAAAAATCCATTTCTTCTTTGAAAGCGACTCTCTTTCTCTCTTAAGTAAGTCATGAACATCATTAGGGTTTGCGAAGTCGGTTAAAGTGATTAACGCGATGTCTTGATCGAGTGACTGGACAGTGTGAACTGCGACAGGAGGCTCTGACGGATAATTCGTTAATTCAATCGTTCGCTCCGCTCCTTGTTGATCGATGAATGTTCCAGACTGTACATACGGGAGCACTTTTGACCAGTCTTCACGCTCTGCCTTTTCATTGCGAAGCAGGCGACTGTATGTTTGTTTTACTATGTGGACCGGCGTATCGTCTAACCGAATGAACCGATCCCCTTTGACGACCCTTTGTTCTCGACCCACATGCGTAACATATAACTCATCCTTGAATCGTCGAAGTTGAAAACCTCGATCTTTTTGACCGACAGCCTTCTGTTTGCGATCGACGAAAAAAAGATGTGGATCTTCAAAGTCAAGTAAATAATCTTTTACAACATTCGTGAACTGCTCTCTAGATAATGGTTGATTATTGAGTTCCTTCCTATATCGCTCTGGATCATCCCAACCCCGCTTATCCGTACTACCTGCATAATCAGCACGCATCGTTTCAACGACTTTAGAAAATACTTGTTTCATACGTAGGCCCCCTCTTCTGACCTATTTCGACAACGTACTGCTCACCTCCTTTTAACTGTAACCTTTTTCCATATGAAACGTCAGATGCATAAAGTCAGATTATTCATTAAAAAAGGAGAGGTATCGATGTTTCGAAACGTTATCCTGACCCTAGGTTTTGTGCTCTTTATGGGTACATCCGTTGCTAACGCGTCTGACGATCTAGGACACGAACCTGAACCGAACGTTATTGAAGCCATTGAAGATTATATCCATGAATATGTGGAGAGCGACCGATTTGCAAGCCTTCACTTAGACCGAGAAGACGAATTTGCAGATGCTGTGATAATGCTTTCTTTTACAGAAATGATTTCTACCGAACAACAAGAAGACATCCAAGCGCTAACGAGTGAGGAAGACGAAGTCAAATTCCGCGAAGTCGCCTTTACCGAAGAGGAGTTGCTCACAAAGCAAGAGAATATTATTATTGGCCCGCCTGACGAGACGGGTTTTGACTTTCAGATTGTCGGAACAAGTGTAAACATATTCGAAAACCAGATCGATGTCGGAATCGATCCGTATACTGAAAGCCATCGCGACGCGCTGTATGAGGAGTATGGATCCGAAATGATTTACGTTGAACCGATGGACACGCCTGAGCTAGATGTAGAGGAGACTGAAGAGCCCAGTGAAGAACCGAACTTTTTTCAACGCATCCTGCAATCCATCAGTGATTGGTGGGATGGTTTAGGAGGGTAGCTAAATCTCTTTGGATGATGAAGAAGTCCGAAGGGCTACATTAAATACGCAAGCCGAAACCTGTCGATTGGATCCCCTTACTCTACATTGCATTTCTAAATATTCATGTGCTTGGATATACCAACAATACTAGAGAAATTAGCTAAAGGCAGTGCTTCATTGAAGAATAATTCGGTTTACCTTCGAGGACGATTTATGTGATCAAACCTCCTATCAGTGTTAGTCCCTATGTATGTTCGCTACCCCACTCAAAAAACAAGAGGAAATGTTCAGCGGTATTTGGTACGATGGTTCTCCACCTACCAAAACTAGAGGAGTGGACGAGCATGAGTGAACAAAACGACGATGGTTTGAATCGCAACCAGACGATCCCTATTTTCGATTGTGATTACCATGAATTTGATCATCATTTAGCGTTTTATACAGCGATGGGGTTTCAGATTACGTATTATCAGAAGGCTCCTTATCGTTTTGCTGAAGTTTTTAAAAAAGGAATTGGCGAGTTTAGTTTCTTTGGCAACCGTAAACACGAAGAGGAAGGGACTGTTGGAGGGTGCTCGGTCATTGTCCCGAACCTAAAAGAGATCTATGATGAGCTTCGCGCTAATCTTAAAGCCTATTATGGCCGAATTCCTGTAAAAGGATTGCCGCGCATTTCGAGGATGAACCAAACAGCTGAAGACTGGCGGGTGAACATTACTGATCCTACGGACAATACGATCATTTTGTCTCAAAGCTTTGGTGATTCTAAGGAATTAATGAAAAATGAGGATGAAAGAGTGCGTGCACTCCAGTCGAAATTCGAAAGATCTTTCGCACAAGCGTATCGCTTTGCGAATTCTAAGGAAGACCCTCTTGCTGCACGCAATACGTTGGAAGTTGCGTTTCTTAAATTCGTTGACGATGCCACATTTCCCGTTTTTTTTCGGGCTTACGTGTTACAAGCTGAAGTATACTTGGCATTAGACCAACACGAACGGTCGAACGAGGCAATAAAATCCGCAGATGACATCCTACCTTCGATTGATTCAATCGACGACGAATCTCTTGAAGGTGCCAAACAACGTTTACAGGAACTAAAAGAGCAATCATAGAGCAAACCAAACCCTCGTTGGCGAACACCAACGAGGGTTTATTTTAACGCTTCTAACGCCGTCTTCACATCACGATACACTTCTAAGTCCGAAAGCTTCACACCGAGTTGAATTGTCGTTTGTGCCATCTCAGGACGTACACCCGTAATGACCGGACGAATGCCTAACAAAGCGAGCGTCTGCGTAATCGTGAAAAAACGGGAAGCCGCAAACGTATCAAACATATGAATGCCCGAGAAATCAACGATGAGAATTTGTACTTCTTTGCTCGCAACATTCGGGATCACTTCATTTAAGATGTGCGTCGCTCGGTCCTCACTCATCACACCGATGACTGGAAGAACAGAAATGTGTTCGCGAACCGGTACGATGGGTGCAGATACCTCTAACAATTCCTCTTCCAATTTTAATAAGCGTAACTTATGCTGACTATTATAATATTTAGTGGAATTAGCAATCACTTGGTCAAAAATTTCTGTCATTCGAAAAATAAACGGAAAAATGTGCTCCGTTTGGTTTTGGTCATCAATCTCTCCAAACGACTGCTTCAACTCTCGTTCGATTTCCTCAAGCGCGTGAACGCGAAAGCGGGATAGCAATTCAACGATATACTCAAGGTCATGACCTTGCTTAGCGAGAACGTCCGTTGGATCGTAATCCAAATTTACATCTTCCGTCGATTCTTGCACGACCAATTCTTTCTTCACCTTTTGGAGTAAACGATACAGAAGGTGACTGTGCAATTCTTGCTCATCTTTTGATAATGTACGTGACGTTGACTGTGCCGTCTTCGCAACAATTCGTTCTACAACGGATTGCAATTGTTCGAAAAAACGTCCATATAATAGACTATTACGGTCCATCATCCCTATACCCTCTTTCTCTATCAATCCTTCACTACTATTATAAATAACTTTCGATTGGAATCAAAGGGCATCTGCATGAACCACTAAATTGTAGAAATAAGTGAAGTACAATGCCGCAACTACAATACGTTATCGCGATTTTTCATTGACACTCTTGTTTTAGGCAAACCCCCATCACATAAAAAGAACCCTTCATTAAGAAGAGCTCTCATCCATCCGCTTGTCATCGTATCGGCGCATGAACTGTTTTGCCGCATCATCTTGTTGCAACACACGAAAGTATTTATTCAGCAGATCATTACAAATTTCTTCATTAATCGTTTCAGAAATAAACCCGTCGGCATTAATTTCTGGATTGTAGATGAGTACGTCTTTAAAGATCGCTTTTCCGTCTTTGTTTACGACCACATCAATTTCCTCTGCGTTCAATGGCTCACCAACATCGTCAATTCTTAACGTAATCCGGATCTCCCGCTTTAACGGAAGTTCAACTTCCCAATGCCCGATGCCTTTATCTTGGTTGAAGTAAAGGTCGTCATCGGCAAATTCAAGGAAATAACTTAACTCTTCCTCAAGTTCATGGCAATATTGATCAATGATCTCTACAGCATGTGTGAGCGCAATTTTTCTTCGATAATGTCGGCTTAGTTCTCGTTTGATACTTTCTTTCGCATCCATTCTCTTCACACTCCACATCGTTCTTATATGTACCTTCTAATGACAATACCCTATTCCGACTATTTTCATGCATGTGCACCGTAAATGTTTTCGTTTCTCTATCGTATTGCTATACTGAAAGTAAGCGTTTACAAAAAAGGATGGTGTTGTCCATGGAAAATCGAATTGACCCTGAACTAAAAGAGGCTTTGCTCACGTTTCCAGCGATTGATTTAGATGAAGTGACGGCGACACGCGAACAAATGGTGATGGCGGCAGAAATGGTTCCCCTCCCAATCAATGAAGCTGTAATGATTACCGACCGCACCATCGAAGCAAGATCCGACCATCCACCTGTTCGGGTTCGTGTGTACGAACCAAAGGACAGCTCAGGGTCTTTACCTGGTTTGTTATGGATCCATGGCGGAGGATATGTACTTGGTTCTCCTGAAGGAGATGAACAATTGTGCCAGCGATTCGTTACAGAATCAGAGTGTGTCGTTGTTTCTGTCGATTATCGACTCGCCCCAGAACATCCGTATCCAGCGGGATTGGAGGATTGCTATACCGCTTTGGAGTGGTTTTCCAAACATGCAGCTGAACTAGGCGTTGACCGAACACGCATTGGTGTAGGTGGGCAAAGTGCTGGAGGAGGGCTAACCGCTGCCTTAGCCTTGCTCGCTCGAGATCGAAAAGGACCCGAGCTTTGTTTTCAAATGCCGCTATATCCTATGATTGATGACTATAACAATACTCCGTCAAGCCTTGAAATTACCGGACATATGATTTGGAATCACGATTTAAATGAAAAAGCTTGGGCGATGTACTTGAACAATAAAAACGGGACCGATGACGTATCTCCATATGCCGCACCCGCTCGTGCCAATGATCTAGCCGGTCTACCGTATACGTATACGTGCGTTGGTCAGCTCGACCCTTTTCGTGACGAGACGCTCACTTACGTACAAAAACTGTGCCAGGCCGGTGTTGATGTAGAATTCCACTTATATCCCGGCGCATTTCATGGCTTTGAAGGGATTGCGCCGGATGCACTAGTAAGTGAACGTACGATGCTGAGTACATTCAAGCTGCTACCTATGTATTGCATCGTCACGCCGTAGCATCAAATTAATAGACACACACTCGTCATCCGCTTACCGTATTCAAATAGGCGCGGATGGCTTTTTTATTCGTTAATACAATCACTTGATTTAAAGAGCGCTGTTCCTCAAATGCTTGCAACCGTTTCTTCATCGTTTTTTTGCGTCGGTTATACGTTGTCACAATATAACGAATAAATTCAACATCTAGTTTCTCCTTACACCCTTCACCCATGTCAGAACGAGTTCGCCCGAAATTTTTGATCCATCGTTTAAACACACGATAAAGACATACGTAGAGAGGAAGCTCTAAATAAATAATCGTGTCTGCACGGGCGACACGAACCTCGTACGTATTGTTGTAATTCCCTTCAATAATCCATTGTTCACGTTCTACAATCTCTTGTTGCTCAGCAGCAAATTCATCAACAGCTTTCATCACCCAGCCAGGCTTCCAAAAATAAGCATCCAGATGATACACATTCATGTGCAGCTCTTCGCCAAGTTCTCTAGCGAACGTTGACTTGCCAACTCCTGGGGAAACACCCATCACCATGATCCTATTCATCATACCCCTCCCGCTCTAGTGCAATACACAAGTATACTACAAAATGAGTTAAAAAAAGGAATTTTGCATTACATTATTCGGTGGTGATCTGCGTTCCTGTAAAAGCGATCTAGAAGTAACTGCCTGTTTCTTGGGGTTGTAACTGCATCAACCTCCTCAGTGTAAGAAATTCCACCACTCTGTTCGGTCGCAAAGACCAACAAGACATTCCGAAGACCGTACGGTTTATCTTCGGCACCTCCGGTGCCGATCGTTGCTAGCTCTTGAGGTTTTTATGAAAAGAGGATTGAAGTTCGGCGTTGAAATGAGCGTTCGTAGATCGTCGTGGTGTTCCAAAGTGATCTAGATCGCAATCCCCTAGAAATTCCCAAAAATAAGCCTCCGTCGCCCCCGCCAGTGCCAAAAAACAGTGAAAAGTGGTCTAGATCATCAAGAAAATGATCTAGATCACCGATTATGTGGTAAAAACCATCGTTTTAACGTGATCTAGACCGTTTTGAGTGCGATCTAGATCACCTAATTCCAGTATATCCCAATTATGTGCGTGTTCAGAAACCAAGAACGACCCGATCCAAGCCGAAACAATCGGTCTCATCACCTTAACTCCGCCAGCTTGGCACACTTATACAAAAGGGACGACCTTCTCAGGTCGCCCTCTCATTCCTATTTATGAATCATGATCTGCTCATCTTCAATAGAAAGTTTGTATTCACGTAGCTTCTGCTTTCCATCTGCGGCAAGTGTGCGGCCTTCATTTTTAATATTAAATTCACGGCCATGCCAAGGGCAACGAAGAATGTCCCTTCATGTTGAAAGTCATATTCGCCAATTTGTTCTGTTGCAACGGGTGCCCCGCACAATTTCCCTTTACTCAAAGGAGCTCCTTGATGAGGACATACATTAGTGAACGCATGAAATTCGCCGTCAGAAGCTCGGCAAACGACAATTGACCGGCCGTTAAACTCCGCTTCCATCATTTCTCCCGGGGACAAGTCCGCTGTCGTTCCTACCACTTTTTGCATTTGTGCTTCATCTCCTATGGAAGTTTTGGGTAAAAATTTCTTGCATTTTCGCTAAAGATTTTCCGTCTTAGTTCATCATCCAGTCCAGGCGGCAAGGCGCGTTCCGGAGAATCATAATCCCAATGTGGATAATCTGTGGAAAACGCAATATTGCGATCACTTCCCATCTGATCAATCATTTGCATCATTTCCCACTTTTTTAGCTCTTCTAGCGGCTGGGTCGTAAAGCACAGATGCTCACGTACGATGTCGCTCGGCATCCGCTTCACCCAAGGTACTTCATGGCGCAAGTCTTTGTATTGCTGATCCATTTTTCTCATTAAGAATGGAGCATACGTAAATCCGCCTTCAATCATCATGAGTTTTAAGCGCGGAAACTTCTCAAACACGCCTGAGAAGATCATGTTCGTCACTTGATTCATATGTGATGTTGGAATTAACGTGTGCCATTCGATAAAATACCGTGGCCATTTTCCAAAATAAACCGGTGGCTCATTATGGTGCATCGCAATCATCAAGTCATGTTTTTGCGCAGCTTCATAGATTGGATGATAATACGGATCGCCCCACAAAATATCATCAATCGGAAGCAAGATTTGAACCATTTTCGGATGGCTTCCTACACGCTCAATTTCGCGAACCGCCCCTGCAGGATCTTGTGCGGCGATATGCACCGAACCGTACAACCGTTCATCTCGCTCGAGCCAATGTTCGATTTGCCAATCGTTATATGCACTCGCCAGCGCTGTCGCCATTTCATACCACCCGTGCATCGACGACGGCGATGGATCCAGTGCACCTGTAAGTATGCCGTATTCATGATTATTCGCATCAAGCAATTGCTCTTGCATGAAACCGAGATCAGAACCAGCAGGTCTCCCATCAGGAACCCTCGCATCCGCACGATCCACACCCGCAACCGCCGGCTGTGTATACGGCATATGTTTCTCCTGAACCCAATTGCTATCAGTAATATACCGTTTCCACGGTTGTTCAAGGTACGGCAATAACTGTTCATAACTTACCCGTTCATGTATATCTGTATCGATTAACTTCATTCACTCATCCCCTTTACACTACAACTTTTTGAAAAATGTATCATAGGGGAACGCGTGCAGACAAACCGACTGAGCACCCGTATAAAGCGATGAGCTCGTTCAGTGAACACCAGTGATATTCAGTGAGCATCAGTGACACATTTTCAACTATGCCATTTTGTTATAGGCTATAACGCTTCACAAAACCAAGCCAAATCCACGAACAACTATGTAAAGATAGAAGGAACAACGTGAGAGAAGGTATGAACTTCATGAGTATTTTATTGTTTCTGCTCGGTTTTATCGCAAGTGTGTACGGCATCATTATTGGTGCAGGCGGAGGGTTTATTATCGTTCCGTTCCTCATTTTATTTTTTGATACACCGTCGCACATTGCCGCAGGAACCGGCTTAGCGATCGTTTTCCTGAATAGTATTAGTGGGATCTATGTATATTTGAAACAAGGAAGAGTGTTGATCCGACAAGGAGTTCTTTTTGGCGTCGCCGCCATTCCTGGAACGTTCGTCGGTCTCTTTTTCGTACAGCAAATTTCTGAGCACTGGTTTCAATATGGGTTAGCGGTCTTACTCGTAGGCCTAGGCATTTATATTACATGTAAAAAGCCACCTGAGGCAGCTGAAGTTTGCCACACCTCGTCCAATGAGCAACCAAGGCTCTTTTTGTTACTTGTGATTGGATTAATGATCGGAACGATCTCTTCATTTTTTGGCATTGGAGGCGGTTGGCTCCTCGTCCCATTCTCATTTATTTATTTCGCATTGATGCCTACCGAGCAACGGCTACCTCCGTTTTAGCACTCGGCATCTATTCGTTTGTCGGCGCAGCTTCTGCTGTCGGCGCAGGTACGATTGATTGGCAACTGTTTCTCTGGTGCGGAACCGGCGCAGTTATCGGCGCATACGTTGGCGCCCGCATCTCCAAACGATTTAACGCTTCGTCCATCACGAAACTATTGGCAGTTCTCGTGTTCGTCATTGCGGTTCTACTCGTAATATGAGACGGTTAGATGAACAGGAGGACACCCGATGAAAATTCACACGTTTGAATTATTTTGCCTTATTGTCGAAAAGGGCAGCATTAGCAGTGCTGCCAGGGAAGCATACCTTACCCAACCGTCCGTCACGAAGAGCGTCCGCGACTTGGAAGAGGAGTTTGGTTGCCTGCTATTTAACCGACAACAAGGAAGAATCACCTTGACCGAAGCCGGCAAGCAACTTTATCCGCATGCACGCGCCATCGTGTCTGAGTTCTACAACTCCAAAGAAGCCGTTCTGTTTATACAACAGCACACCCAATCCAAACTACGAATCGGCGCCAGCTACACGCTAGGAGAATATGTGCTCCCTCAGATCATTAGCTCGTACAAACAAGAATACCAGGGAGAATTGCAACTACAAATTCTTAACACCCCGGACATTCTCGACCTTTTACATGCCGATGAACTAGACCTCGCATTTGTTGAAGGTGAAGTGGAAGGAGATGATTTTACGAAAGAACCGATTGCCACTGATGAGATTGTCGTCATTGCCGCACCAACTCACCCGTTGGCCACGCACAGATCGATCATGATCGATGACTTATCCCCTCACCACCTCATCTCTCGAGAAGAAGCATCTGGCACACGAAGAATCGTTGAACAACATTTGCCCGAGCGGAAGAAAACACGACTCTCGCCATACATCGAGCTATCCACAACCCAAGCTGTGAAGAGTGCCGTGTTGTCAGGCATCGGTTATGCGTTCGTCTCGCGCTTAGTCGTAGAACAAGAAATCGGGCACGGCGCTTTCGTTCACGTCCCGATTGTTGATCTAACCATTCATCGAACTCTTTGGGCAGTCAAAAAGCACAAGCGCTTTGAGAAGCCCTCTGTTGCTTCGTTTTTAGCAGAAACGAAAAAGCAACTAGCGGCACACAAATAGATATGCTTACACAACATCTTGCTTTTTGTGGATCGCCATTCCGGCTATAAAGATGAGCCAAAACAATAGTGCACCGATAACGGCTGTTCCGAGTGTAGCACTATAGGTTACCCACGATGATACTTGTTCTGCAAACCATTGTGTGCCGATTGTCGTGGCGAGAGTCATCAGTATAATTGCAACACCGTACACAACAAATACGATCACCCATCGCAATATTCCCGGTCGCATCAGTTTAAGTGTGATAGCCAAAATTGTCGCAAGTAAAACGATCATCACGATCATTGAAACCATATAAAATAGGAGTGCTGGTGTGATTGCTGTACCTTTCATCACTCTCGACAAGCTTTCAAAAAACACCCACATAAAGCCGCACGTACTAATCACGAGAATACGGGCGAGTAGTATGTCTGATCTTTTTAGGGGCAGTGAGTTCATAAACCGGGCGACACCATTCTTCTCTTCCAACTGCACGAGTGACATTGACAGTACGAGAATGATGATTAACGGGCTAACTACATTGTCCGATGGAAAAAACCATCCGAGCAAAAATGGACCGATGACGAGTATTGGAAGGCTATATCGGAATAGCCACATTTCTAGTTTGAATAAGGATATCATACGTCTTCACCACCTAAATAAAAGTCATGAAGATCTTCTAAGGAGACAAGGTCTTCACTTCCGTCTTCTTTAGCGATGACGTTTCCTTCCTCGTCTTTTCCTAAGCGGCTTTTCAGGTCATCCACTTCACCGTGCGCCTTCACTTCTCCTTCGTCCATCAACCAAACTGAACCGGCCAACTCTTCCATATCTCCTAAAATATGAGAAGAAAAAATCACCGTCACACCATGTTCATTGGCTTCTTTCAACAACCGAAGCATTTGCCTTCTTGATTTTTGGTCCAATCCAGCCGTCGGCTCATCTAACATTAACAACCGGGGGCGGTGCGCCATTGCCATGGCAAAACCAGCTTTCATCTTCATGCCTCGCGAAAGGCTCTTAATCTTTTTGTTTTCATCTACCTTATACGACTGGAGCATCGATCGGTAGTGGTCATCATCCCAAGAATGATATTGTTCCGAAAGAAACTTGCCAAGTCTTGAGAGCTTCATATCGTCATACATGAGCAAGTCGTCATACACGAAGCCGACATCTTGCTTCCACTTCCCAACATCATGGAACTCTTCCCCGTCATGAAAGCGACGAAGCTCGCCAGAATCAAGCGTTAGTAATCCTAAAACCATCTGCATCATTGTCGTTTTTCCAGCACCGTTATTCCCAATCACACCAAGCATATCCCCTTGCTGGATCGTTATAGACGGAATGTTCAGTTCAAAATCGCCGCGTTTTTTTACAACTTGATTAAATTGAATATGGTCCATAAGACTCTCCTTCAGCGATAGATTCACGTTCCATCCTATCATGTATACCTGCTACACCGAGTACTGTTTTGACTAATGATTTCAACATCTTGCAAAGACAGGGATTAGGAATCATTCTTTACCAATATTCATCGATATTGCTTCAGAATTGCGTTAAAATAATCTAGGATTCTTCTCCTATACGGTATGAATTAAACCTTTTTCTGATTAGCACCGTTAGTTGTTGCTTTTCACTGCTGGGGGAGGGTTGTAGTCCAGACCACAAGTGCAACATCGGTGGTCAAAGTACGCCCACCGTGTTTTCTATGTACTCCAGAGCACAAGGGCGACATCGGTGGCGAACCCCGCCACCGTGTCTACTATGTAGTCCAGACTATAAGGGCGACGCGGTACACTTTTCTGCCTATTGGCTAGGGTGTAGAAAAAGAAGCTCAAATGCCTCATAAGTTCATATTTGTGACATTTTGGAAAGAAAAATCATCATTTTTAACGTGGATGTGCACATAAACGG